>JASFTI010000038.1:0-16218 GCA_050053635.1 Gemmatimonadales bacterium | reverse complement strand
ACCTCATCGAAGTTGCGCACCCTCTGCGCGGCCGGCGCCGTAGGTGCCTTGGCCCTTGGTGCCGGGAACTGCGCCTCCTCCTCTACCGCGACCGGCTCCACATAGGCCCTCGGTAGACGAAGCTCCTCAGCCTGGTACAGGTCTTGGCCTCTCAGATATCGATCGATGACCTCGGCGGCACGCCAACCAGCGGCGATGGCGGCGATTACGGTGTTCGGTCCCGTAACCAGGTCACCGCCGGCGAAGACACCCAGCCACTTCGTCGTCAGCGTTCGTTCGTCTACGACCACCGAGCCACCGGCCATTTCGATTCCCGCGCCGGCCGTTGGCCCGACGCTCGCCGCCTGCTCGCCGATGGCAACGATCAGGGTGTCGAGCGGCACACGGTGCTCGGAGCCGGGCCTGGGCACCGGCCGGCGACGGCCACCGGCATCCGCCTCCCCCAACTCGTTCGCGACGAACTCGACCTCGGCCAGGCGTCCCTTCTTGCCGAAGAGACCCACGGGAGTTACCAGCTGCTCCAGTTTCACGCCTTCCTCGAGAGCGCCCTCGATCTCTTCCTCGTAGGCAGGCATCTCCTGGCGGGTGCGGCGGTAAAAGATCGTGACTTCGCTCACCCCTGCTTGGCGTATCGCCACGCGAGCCGCATCCACAGCGGAGTTCCCCCCTCCAATGACCCCCACCTTGCCGCTGGCGAGTGATTCGCCCCGCAGGTTCCAGGCTTTGAGGAATTCGATCGAAGGATAGACGCCGGCCATGTCCTCGCCATCGATCCCCATGCGCCGGGTGCTGTGCGCACCGAGCGCCAGGAAGACGGCGTCATATCCGTCCTCGAGCAGGCTGTCGATGGTGAAATCTCGGCCCAGACCGGTTCCACAGCGGAGCGTGACGTTATCATCGATCAGAGCGTCGATCTCTTTCTGCAGCACATCGCGTGGCAGGCGATAAGCGGGGATACCCGAAATCAGCATCCCACCCGGACGGTTCCCCTCCTCGAAGACGGTGGTCCGGTAGCCCTTGAGGGAGAGACCGTGGGCAGCCGTGAGACCGGCCGGGCCGGCACCCACCACCGCGACCCGCCTTTCTGCTGCGCCCGGCTCCGAATGCCGTTGGGGCTCGTAGACGCTCGGATCGACCCGATCGGTCACGAATCGCTTCAGCGCCCGCAGTGCAACCGGCGGCTGCCCCGTGGCACCCAGGAGACACTGCTGCTCACACTTATGGTCACATACCCGAGCGCACACCGAGGGGAACGGGTTCCTCTCCCGGATCACGCGGTAGGCCTCCTCGTACTCGCCTCTGGCGATGAGTGCCGCGTAGCGCCACGCTTCGGTACCCACCGGACAGGCCGCCTGGCAGGCAGCGCCCGTGAGCTCTTTGCAGACGTAGGCATCGCACCGCTTGTCGACGATGTGCCGCTCATACTCTTCGCGGAAATAGCGCAGTGTGCTGAGCACCGGGTTCGCCGCCGACCGCCCCAGACCGCACATACTTGAGTCGGCCACGGTCCCCCCGAGCTCCTCGAGTAGATCCAGCTGCTCAAGCCTGCCCCTACCCCGGGTGATGTCGTCGAGAATCTCCCACAACCGCTGCGTGCCCTTGCGGCAGGTGAAACACTTGCCGCACGACTCCTGCTTGAGGAAGGCCATGAAGTACTTGGCGACATCCACCATACAGGTGTCGTCGTCCATGACGATCATGCCCCCCGAGCCCATCATCGCGCCGGCCTTCTCCAGGCTGTCGTAGCTCAGCGGAAGATCGAACTCCCCATGCGGGATGCAGCCGCCGGAGGGTCCCCCGATCTGCACCGCTTTGATCTTGGAGCCGTCCAGCGGGCCGCCACCGATCTCGTATACGACTTCTTTGATCGAGGTGCCGATCGGCACTTCAACCAGGCCCGTGTTCCTGACCTTTCCGACGACCGAGAAGACCTTGGTCCCACCGCTCGTAGGCGTGCCGATGCGGGCAAACTCTTCCGCTCCGACCGCAATGATCTCGGGGATGTTCGCCCAGGTCTCGACGTTGTTGATGCAGGTCGGCCTGCCGCTTATGCCCCTCTCCGTCGGGAAAGGCGGTTTCTGTCTCGGCTCGCCCACCGTGCCTTCTATGCAGCGGATCAGTGCGGTCTCCTCGCCGCAGACGAACGCTCCCGCACTCTTGACGATGTCGATATCGAAGTCGAAGCCCGTGTCCAGGATGTTGGTCCCCAGTAGTCCGTACTCGCGCGCCAAGCGGAGCGCGATCAGCAGGTGCTTGACCGCAAGAGGATATTCCTGCCGCACGAAGACGAAGCCCGAGGTCGCGCCGATCGCCAAGCCGCCGATCGCCATGCCCTCGATCACGCTGTGAGGATTGCCTTCCAGAATGCTGCGATCCATGTAAGCCCCGGGATCGCCTTCATCAGCATTACAGACGATGTATTTCTCGACACCGACCTGGCGCCGCGCCATCTCCCACTTCTCGGCTGTCGGGAACCCTGCGCCGCCGCGCCCCCGCAGATTCGCTCTGCGTATCTCGTCGATGATCCGCTCGGGCGTGTACTCGGTCAGCGCCCGGCCGAGTGACTCGTAGCCTCCCTGGGCGACGTATCCGAACAGCCTGATGGGATCGAGACGCTGGTTCTTTCCCAGCAGCGTGCGATGTTGCTTGGCGAAGAAGGGGATATCGTCGCGACGATAGCAGGCTGCGTCCGTCGTGGGATCGCGATAGAGGAAGTCCTCTACGTACGCGTCCGCTAGCAACGCGTCGATGATCCGCGGGACATCCCGGGTGTCGATCTTGGGGTAGAACGCCGACTGTGGCTCGGTCACCACGAAGGGTCCCATCTCGCAGAAGCCATGACACCCCGTGATGCGTAGCCTTATCCGGTCAATCAGATCACGCTCGATCAGGCACCGTTTGATGACGCGCTGTACATCGTTCGCACCGCACGCTTGACAGGCAGTGCCGGCACACACCGTGATGAGCGTCTCGCGCTGTTCTAGCCGGCTACGTATTCGGCGCTGCAGTCCCTGCAGTTCCTTGATCGAGCGGAGTCTTGGCATTGGTCTCTAGTCCACGTTCTCCCCAAACGTCCCAGCCTCCCCCGCGGCACGCTCAGACAGCCGTCGCATCCTCATTCACGAGATCGAGCATGTGCTCCTTACAGCCGTGGCGCGAACAGAACTGCACTGTCCCGCCACCCTTCACCAACAGGCTGATCATGGGAGCATCGCAGCTCGCACAGATCCTGGTGGATTTGAGCTCCGCGTGACAACTCGGACAGAAAAACTGGACTACGGTGCCCGGCGGTATCTCGTACTCCGACTCGATACGGTAATCACCGTACAGGCTGCTCAGCATCACCCAACCGTGTTTCCTGCGGAACGACGCGGTCACCCGGACCATCGGATACCCGTCCAGCAGGCGCCCGTCCGTCATCAGGCTCCGGTTGCAGTGCGGGCACGACACCTGCACCGCAAATATCCGCTCGTCATCAGTCAGCTTGACGCAGTTCTCAACCTGGCGGGCATGCTCGCAAACGCTCGCGACGTCTCCTTCCCTGACATGGCGGTGATACTCGCCGTCGACGACCACCACCGGCCCCAGCGCGCAAGCGCCGAGACAGTTGACCGTCGAGAGCGAGAACTCCCGGTCATGCGTCGTCTCGCCCGCTTTCACACTCAGGTGTCGCTCGAAGCCCTCGAGCACCTCGACCGATCGGCGCACATGACACGCGGTCCCCGTGCACACGGAGACTACGTGCTTGCCACGGGGCTCCAAGCTGAAGCCGCTATAGAACGTCGCGATGCCGTAGATATCGACGAGCGAGCGTCCGGTCCTGCTCGCCACTATCTTGAGGGCTTCTCGGGGCAGGTAGTTGTACTCGGCCTGGATGGCCTCGAGTACGGAAATGAGGGCGCCCTGGTTTCCGTCGAACTTGTCGACAATCCTGATGACGTCCTCCGGGCTCAGCCGCGTTCTCATCCTCCACCGGCCTCCCTATTGGGCGATTCGAGCTCTTATCCAGCTGGTCGAACTTGTCCGGCTAGTGGTACTCGTCGCAGTGCCAGACACCGCCCTCGGGACACCCGTAAGCGCATGTCTTCCAGCCGGCGCAACTTCTGCACAAACCCTGTCGCTTGTTCTCGCTCGCCGAAGCGTCGGTGGGGTTGCCTACCGGGTTATGCCCCGGGTTATGCCCCGGGTTGCCCGTCGGGTCGCCTGCCCGCCGCCTGACCTCGGCGGGCGCGCGGTAGCGGAACTCATCGCACTGGAATACCCGACGCGGGCGCGGAAAAGTGCAAGTGGATGCGTGCACGCAGTCCCCGCAGAGGCCGCCTTCAACACTCTCGAAGTTCTCTTGTATCACTCTTACCCCCTTGCTGGTGCGTCCGGGTGCTCCTCAGGCAAGGGGCATGCTAGGCGTAGGGCACTACCTCACGAGTGACGGGATGCACCTCTCCGGGCCGGAGAATCCAGATCTCACGCGGTTTCGAGTGTAGGAGGGGGACTCTGCCGGCCGGCCGGCGTCTTCGCCGGCGGCCTGGTGGAACCGGCCGATTTCGAACCACCGGGGAGTAATTCCCCGGTGCAGAATCGGGCGCTTCTAAGACCCGACGGCCGGCGGGTTGCGCTTCAGCTTCTCCCGCAGCGTCTTGCGATCGATCCCGAGGATCTCGGCTGCCCGCGTCTTGTTGCCACCCACGCTCGCCAAGACACCGTATATGTGCTCGGTCTCGACGTCCGCCAGGGTGCAATGCCGGACGCCACCGCGCGGGACGGAGAAGCGCATGACGGAGGGAAGGTCGGGAACATCAATGGTCTCGCCCTCACTCATCACGACGAGCCGATGAATCACGTTCTCCAGCTCCCTCACGTTTCCCGGCCAGTGATAGCGCCGGAATGCTTCGAGCACGGCATCGGAGAAGCGGGGCGCCTCCTTCCCCAGCTCCTCGGAAGCCTTGCCGAGGCAGTGCTGTGCCAGGAGAAGAACGTCGTCATCTCTGTCGCGAAGAGGCGGTACGTCGATGCTAAGCACGTTGACGCGGAAGTAGAGGTCCTCGCGGAACAACTGCCGGCGAACCAGGTCGAGCACGTCCTTGTTGGTGGCCGCAATGATCCGAACATCAACGTGCAGCGGCTGTCTGCCGCCGACCATCCGTACCTCACCGTCCTGAAGCACGCGCAGCAGCTTCACCTGCATCGCGAGGCTGGTCTCACTGATCTCATCGAGGAAGATGGTGCCGCCGTCCGCGATCTGAAAGAACCCGGCGCGGGACTCGGCGGCTCCGGTGAACGCGCCTTTGACGTGGCCGAAAAGCTCGCTCTCCAGCAGGCTCTCCGGGATACCACCGCAGTTGATCGGCAAGAACGGCGCCCGCGCCCTGGGTCCCGCGTAGTGAATACCTCTGGCCACCAGCTCCTTGCCCGTCCCGCTCTCGCCCGTGACAAGCACCGTCGCTGACACCGGGACGGCCTTGGTCATAGCTCGGTAGACCGCACGCATGGGTTCCGATTCACCGACCAGCCCATACGAGTGGACCGGCGCCGCTGCTGCTTCCGACAGCGCCGCACGCTGGAAGCGGACCTTCTGCAGCGCATCGCGGACCGCGCAAGAAAGCTCGGCGTCCGTGAACGGTTTCTGCAGATAGTCCTCTGCCCCCTCTTTCACCGCCTCCACGGCGCTCTCTATCGACGCATAGCCAGTGACCATGATTATGCCGATGTCTCTGAAGCTGGCCCGCACATGCCGGATCAAGTCGAGCCCCCCGACCTTCGGCATCTTGAGATCAGTGATCACCAGGTCTACGGGTGTGGCGTCGAGGATCTCCACCGCCTCCGCCACGCCGGGAGCGGTGATCACCTCATAACCTTCCGCAGCGAGATTGCGTCGGAGCACCTCCCGCGCATCGGCCGAATCATCGACGACCAGAATGCGTTCTTTATCATTGCTCATGGTTCCGTCATCATTGGACTTCAGACCCGGGACCACCCTGGAACGGGAATCGGACGGTGAATCTCGAGCCCTTCCCTACCCCACTCTCGACATCGATTGAGCCACCGTGTGCCGTAACGATCCCGTGCACCACGCACAGCCCCAGCCCTGTCCCCTCCCCCACGTCCTTGGTCGTAAAGAACGGGGTGAAGATCTGATCCACCACTTCCTCAGTCATTCCCACCCCGCTATCCTGGACTTCGATAAACGCCGAGCCGTCATCACGACCTACCACCACGGTCAATGTCCCGCCGCCCGGCATCGCCTGAATGCTGTTCAACACCAGATTGACCACAACTTGCTTGAGTTGCAGCTGGCCCGCCAGGAGCTCGCAAGGTTCCGCTTCGACTCGCCTAACAACCTCTATCCCCTGAGTCGCACACTGAGTCTCTACCAGGCTCAAGGCCTCGTCCACCACCTGCGCTACGTCTATCCGCGCCTTCTCGATGGGCGCCTGCCGCGCGAAAAGCTTGAGCTTGTTCACAATCTCGCGAGCCTGAAGGCAAGCCGCAACGATCTTGTTCAAGTCATCCGCGGTGCCCTCTGGTAGATCGCCGCTCTTTTGCGCCAGCTGCGCAAACCCCAGAATGCTGCCCAACGGCTCGTTGATCTCGTGAGCGACACCAGCAGCCAGCTTGCCTATCGTGGCCAACCGGTCAGAGTGCCGCAGTTGGGCCTCGAGCGTCACGCGTTCCGCCTCGGCTTGTCGCCTCTCGAGGAATTCTCCGATCTCCCTCGCGACGGCCCCGATTAGCTGCTCTTCTTCCTGTAGAAAAAATCCGTTGCCACTCTGCTCTACGTCTTCGACATATCCTACTTCGACCTTGCCTCGACTTCTCCCCTCAACCAGGATCTGTGCGACCTGCCTGGTTCGAGTCTTCTCGAATTCGCCCGTCGCGTATACTCTCCCGTCAATAGTGAGCCGGGCCGCGGCGATTTCCGGGAACTGCCATGCGGCGGGAAGAAGCTCTACGATTCGTTCGAGAACTTCGCCCACGCTACGTGTGCTGTCGTCTACTGCCTGAGCAATGCCGTAGAGGCACGCCAGCTCTTTGACGCGCTCCCGGAGTGCTGCCTGCGCCCGCCGCTGACCGACAGCCAGTCCGAGTGTCTCCCCCACCACCTCGTATGACTCGATCATATCGAGGGCAAAAGCGTTTCGCTGGGAACACTCCAGCCGCAGAATACCAAGGTTGTTGGCGTCAATTGCAAAAGGAATGAGCGCCATTGAGGTCGTGTTAGCGAAGACACTCAATCGGACATCATCCCGGGCTGAAAACCGAGCCACCGTCTCCGCAACATCACCTGTCCAGAAACTCCCGTACGGAGTGAAACACGGCGCTGCGTGGTCGACCTTTCCTTCCAGCTCATCACGGACGAGCCGCCTTAAGCTTGACACTCCCCTCTCGTCGGACAATGTGGAGACGTCCTCCGGCTCCTCGACATTCCGCGACTTGTACTCGAACGACTCTTCCGGTCGACAGATCGCTCGCCAACGGTACTCAACGTTGCCACGGGTCTGGAGTTCGAGCGCATCACAACCCGAGAATTGCAGCAGCAACCTCGACAGGTCTCGCAAGAACTCAATGCGCGGAATTCCCTCACTCGCCAGGTGCATGATCTCCCGTGAGAGTGTGACGAAGCTCCGGAGCGACTTGCCTGTCGTTTGTGGCTGACCACCTGCTTCCATGTCTATACCGTCGCCCCCCTTAAGTCCGCGGCTAAGCGACACCGTCGGAGTCGCGGACGCGTTCGCTATCCGCCGCTCGGTTGCGGTCGTCTGGACCGTTGCTTCGCCCGGTAGAAACCTAACCACCGCCTGCGAGCTCCGGAAGCGGCTTCCTCTGGCGGTCAGGAGCGGGGCACGTCACTTCCTTCGCCGACGGGCATCCGCACGCTCTACGCTTCTAGGCGGGAGATATGAGCCAGGGCTCGTGAGAATGGGTACGGATGGCGTTTCGGCCACTTGAGTCCATAATACCACGAGCCGCCTGAGGTAGGTTCAGGGGGCTGGCCAGCCATTGGTCCGGCTAAACCACTGCTGCTGCCAGGCGACCGTGGAGAAGCGGTGGTCCGCGTGCTACCCGAGCACGGACGGTATCCGTTGAATAAAGGTGGAAGCACACGGCCTCGGGGTATTGCAGGATTTGGGGTCATTTCAGCTCCCCAGGAGAGGTCGCAACGAAGCCGCGTCAAAGGCCGACCATCGTGTAGATTCGAGCCAGGTCCTCAACGCGTAACCTGCGATCGGCCGTGCGCTTCTACTCCACGGGGCGGCGACTCGCCCCAGAGCATACAGGGCGGGACTCCTAGAGCTAGGGCCCTG
Source organism: Gemmatimonadales bacterium (assembly GCA_050053635.1). Classification (GTDB taxonomy): domain Bacteria; phylum Gemmatimonadota; class Gemmatimonadetes; order Palauibacterales; family KS3-K002. The sequence goes on along the minus strand of JASFTI010000038.1, from coordinate 7,915 downwards.
GACTGGCCAGGGCCCTAGCTCCTACATCCAGGTTGAAGATCTGACGCCAGAGTGCTTCCCGTCAGTCCGGCTCAGAGGTTTGGATGCCCAGCGCCAGGGCAATATCCGTCAGGTCACCGGGCGTCGGCCTACCGGTCCCCCCAGCCGCCGGAGCCGCCGCTCGAACCGCCGCCTGATAGCCCGTAACGTAGGCATCCACCCACGGCTGTGGCAGCATGTCCTCGAACAAGGCGGCGAATGCACGCCTGTCGTTGGCCGGCGTCTTATAGGCCGTGAAGTAGTCCACGAATGCCAGCGGCAGCAGGTGCCTCTTGGGGCCTTCGTAGGATTGCTGAAGCCCATCGAGGCTCATCTCTTCGGGTAGGCCGAGCTCGCCCAGAATCTCGAACAAAAGCGCCAACCCGCTGCCTGAGGCGAGATAGAGCTCGTCACTGACCGCGCCGATCGCGAAGAACAGCCGTCCGGGGGATACGTACTCGGCGTACTTGGCCAGGATGAGCGCCAGCACGTACTCGTTGTGCATCATGAAGCGAGCCGGCAACGTGCGGAAGCGGTAGGCCGCGTAATTGTTCACCAGCTCGGGCCTCAACCTCTGCCTCAGATCTTCAGGCACCGGGTCTTCCGCAACGCCGGCGGCCTGAAGCTGGTTGTAGAGCCAGACGTCAGGGGACACGCCGGCGGCCGCCTGGGGCGCGGCCTTCTCCACCCAGAGGAAGTCGTTCTGCGCGAAGAGGTCGAAGTACTGAACCTCACTCCGGTAGTGATAGAGGAGTCTCACGGCATTGGCGATCCCCTCCTTGTAAGTCATGGCCTGGTTGGGCAGGATCTCGACGCCGTAGTGCACCTGGTCCTGACCGTAGCGGTAGTTCACACCACCTGTGGTGAAATAGTGTGCCCGACCGTCGGTGCGATCCCGGGTGTGCACCAGCTCGTGCAGAAAGGTGCTCCGTGCCCGCGCGGTCCTCATGTGGAAAGCCCCCAGCCACATGACACCGTCGACCCCATCCGCATCACGCCAAGCCGCACAGGGCCACGCCTTCCCATTCCCATCCAGGCACCCGCCCCAGTTGTTCCTGGCGGTTGCAGTGAGCGCCTGGTTGAGGTCATTAAACATGAAGATCACAACCTTACGATCGCCTTCCGATAAGGCGACGATCCGGCTTGCGTAGTACTGCATCACCTCGTCGCCGCCGTTGCGCGCGTCCCTCAGCAGGCGTCGTACCAGGCCCTGCAACGGCGCCGTCGCTGCATCGTTCCAGAACGCTCCCTGTTCGGTCCCCGCGAGGATCGCGGCGTTATCCAGCGCCTCGCCCTGCTCCGCCGGCGATGCGTTGGGATCCGCTATGTAGAAGAAGAGCAGTCGGTCGGCTAAGATCTGCCGGTCGGAGGCGGGATCTCCGTTCAGCGTTCCGGCTTGGACCAGGGTCAGTATCAACGCAGCTGTGGCCGACCGGAGTGCTCTGCGGGCAATGCCATATGCATTCATGGTCGTTCTCCGCGCTATCCTTCGGGAAGCTCATCGACGAACAGTGTCGCTTCACTGGTTGTTAGTCGTGGCGTTGACACCGTTCGATTCCCTCGTAGCCGCCAGGAGATCTCGTAGTCGTACTCGTAGCTGTCGGCGGGCAGCATGAACTCGATCTGCTGCGATATTGGGTCTCGCGCGGTGTTGAGACTCACCTGCTTCACTCGCTCGACATCGCCCAACTGATAGTAGACCTTGACGGTAATCGACCGTACCTGCGCCTCTTGCAGGAGCGCGGGGTCGCCGTCGAGCGTAACCTGGCGGATCTCGTAAGGTGGCACCAGGTTGATAGCGCCAGCGCTCGTCTCTTGCCATGGTTCTTCGACCGAGCTGCCGCCGAAGAAGCTCCAGTGGGTCTGGTACTCGTACTCCATCCACTCTTGACGATCCGTATCGCCCTTCCAACCGTAGAGCATCGCGAAGGCGTTGCCTTCCTGGTTGAAGTTGTTCCGGTCGATTCGCACCTCTCTATTCGTCTGCTCGCCGCCACCGTGCCGCTTGCGCATGTGGACCGTGGCAAAGTTGATGTACTCGCCGAAGTGATCGGCGTTCAGGCCGTCGACGAACGCGATGATCTCGCGCTGCGTGTACAGCGGGTCATCGAGATTGACGCGCCTGAAGTGCTCCTCGCTCTCGAGGAAGCGGCGCAGGTCACCGATATTCTCGTCGAACCGTAGAGTGATGGTCTCGGTCGTGGCCTTGTTGAGATCGACGCGGTAGCTACCGCGCTGCCGTACGCGTTTCATCTCGAACACCGCCACCACGGCGAAGGAAGGCACGGCAACCTCTGGCTGCGTTTCCCCACTCGCCCCTGCGGCGGGCGCCGGCACTGAGGAGATCACCTCCTGACCCGTCTCCCCTTCGCGCGGCTGCTCGGCGCGTGCGTAGGAAGCGATGTCGGGGCGCTCCGCGGCCTCCGCCTCCGCCGCCGCCTCCGCCGCCTCCGGCTCCGCCGCCTCCCCTGGCGCCGCGGCCTCCGCCCGGGCAGGCGGCGACTCGGCGGCGCGCTCGCGCGCCGCGCGGTTTTCCCTGCGAATTCGCTCGTTATCCCGTCGCGCCTCCTGCCGGGCGCTGGCTAGCATGGTGCCGGCCCGATCGAGGAGACTGGCTTGGCCGCCCGCGGCGCCGGTGAGGCTGGCTACCGACGGGGTGCCCGTTCCCTGGACCGGCTGGAACATCATGTCGGCGATCTTGTTGTAGGCCGTGGTGTAGAGCTGCTCCAGTTGCGCATCCTCCCCAACCTGCTCGACCCTGATCGCGCCCTGCCTGCGCAGATCGTCGAAGGCGCCCTTCACCTCGGCCGCCACGTAGGTCGAGGCGACGCCAGCGGCAAAGGCGTTGTGCTCGTAGATCTGGTCGAAATCCGCCTCGATCACCGCCCGCTTGGGCGTTCGATAGCCCTCCAGATCCATCTCGAAGCTGAAGCTGATGTCCGGTGTCGGGCTGTGGAACGACTCCCAGAGGATCTGCGAACCCAGCTTCGTCAGCTGCATTGAGATCGCCGCCTTCTCGCCGTCCAGCAGCGGCGCGTTCCCCAGACCGACGACCTGGGTGGTGAGATCGCCCTCGGTGTCGGTGAACGAGGAGACGAGAGCGAATTTGCCCGACTTGAACACGACCGGCCCCTGGATACGGGCGCCTGGTCGAAGGCGCTGCAGGGCGCGCTGCGCGTCACGCAACTGCTCTTCGCTCACCGACAGGGCCACGAGCGCGTGCAATATCCCTCCGCCTTCACCCTCACCACCTCCAGGCACGTTCTGCACGTAGCGCAGAAAGGAGAACTGCGGGCGCCCGTTCTCGTCGCTGGCCAGGCGCGGCTTGTCCAACACGTAGAAGTAAGTGGACTCGTCGTTCATGGCGCGGAACAGGGTCAGTTCCCCGGCACGAACCGGCTCGTCCAGCACGATCTGCTGCGCGTTAGCCGCCTGGGCCGCCAGCCCCAAGGCGACGGGCAGCAGTGCTTTCAATAGGCGGCTGGTGAACATCATTGACCTCCTCCCTCAAAGAGCTCCCTGAACTGGTCAAGTACGTTCTCACTCGTCTCCCTAGCGGCTTCGCGCGCTGCATCCATGAGATCTTCGTCTTCCAGCAGCTCCTGCGGTATCAACGCGTAGATATAGTCGTCTGCCACCTTCGCGCTCCAGTCCGTCGCCAGGCGACCTTCGCGCTTGTGATGGATGACCAGGCGGTACGCGTAACCCCTGGCATCACGATCGAAGAACACGGTCCCGCTCACCAGCGGCTCGCCGTTGCGGACGGGCAACTGGATGTTCTCCTCGGCCTCGCGGCCGAACTGCATGAAGCGCAGCTGCGCTGTGACGCGTGCGATGTCGCTGGCATCCAGCTCTTCGAGATCGCCCTCCAGCTCGACGGTCCGTGGGATGACCGGGGGCGCGAGCGTCACGGCCGGCATGTCGCTGCTGATCCAGCGCGGCTGCTCGGGGTACACATGCCCGCCTTTCAGGCTCCACTGGACTTTGTAGTCGTACTCAGCCGGGTTCGGATCGCCGGCGTGCGCATAAGTCATGGTGGCGACGGTGCCGTTGTCCTTGATGTATTCCTCGTCTATCGTCACAGCGTCCTCGAAGTCATGGCCCTCGGCACGCTCCTTCCTCATGGTGACGGCAACGTAGTTGATCGCACTGCTGAACAGCTCCCTGGGCGCGTCGAAGTCGACGCGGAAGCGGACATCGTAGTTCGCGTAGAACGGATGGTTCAGTATCCGGCTGACTACCAGCGAGGGATCGCCCCGGACCTCGTCGTACCAGCTCATCATGTTGCCGGTCACGGTGATCGGCCGGCGGAAGGCGAGCCGGTAATTGAGATTGAACGTCTGCACGCCACGCTGGTACATGGTCTCCTGGCTCACGCGCTGGAATTCGTAGCGCGCGCCCTTGCGGATATCAGGCATTTCCGCTTCCTCCTCGTCCTCATCAGCCGGTGCCCCGGTCAGCGGGTTGCTCGGGCTGGTGAAGTGATCGAGGAAGTACTCGAAGAAGGCGTCACGGATCCTGGCGACCCGCTCGTCCTCCACGCGCTCCTCGAAGTCGAGCTGGATGACGTTGGTGTCCAGCAGGTAGTCGTACTGCTGGCGCACCTCGTTGTACGAGTACGAGTACGCCGAGGATCGCCAGCACCAGATGAAGCAGCGGCGCCGCTGACCGCCGATGGTCCGCTCGTAGTCCGCCTTGAGCGAGTCGTAGTGCTGGGCCAGGCGCTGCCAGTCCATGACGATCCGACCCTTCGCAGCCGGCACCAGTGCCGTGTACGCCAAGTTCAGCTCGACCGTCAGGTCGGAAATCGCCTGCGACGGGTCCAGCGTAGCGTCGAACAGCTGCGCCCCGTACGCGTCGAGATCGGCGGCGACGGCGACCTTGGCCCCCGGCAGCACGGGAGCTATGCCCGACATCACCAGCGCGCTCGTCCGCCCTTCAGAGGTGAGCGTGGCCGAGATGATGCGGAACGACCCGTTATCTCCCGCGGGCTCGACCCGAGCGGCACCAGCCAGCGTGGCGCCAGGTCGCCTCTCCTCCAGCTCCCCCTCGAGCTCCTCCTCCTGCTCCCGCGTCAGCCCCCACTCCATCAGGAAGTGCAGCAGGCCGCCCTGGATCCCGCCACGGTCCGGCGTGTCCTCCGTCGTGTACTTCAGGAAGAGGAACTCCGGCTTGCCGGTGGGAGTCCGGGAGAGCCGCAGGTTGGTCGGCAGGTAGTAGTATTCGTCGCTGGGGAGGTCCGATCCGAGCGGCGCTGCTTCCCCAACCATTCGCACAGTGGTGCCATCGGTAAGCGTCAGCTCGATGACGTTCTCTTCGTCCAGGGCCTGGGCGAACGCCGTCTGGCTGAGCACCGGTAACGTGGCCATGGCGCCGAGCGCCAGGCCGAGGGCTACAGCAGGGGCTCCTATCCGCTTTTGCATCTTGACTCCTCCCTTCCACGATTCTTCGGCCTGCTCACTCCGGTATCTCGTCGATGAAGACGAGGCCGCTGTCATCGCTTCCGCTGGTCTCGATCTGATCGCCGGCGATTAGCCAGCGAATCCGGTAATCGTAGGTGAACTGGTCCCGCGGTAGGGTGATCTCCACCAGCTTGTCCTCCAGCAGCTCGCCCGGCCGGAAGACCAGTTGGTGACGTCGACTCTCCCCGAAGAACGGGTACTCGATGTACACGATCACGGCGCGCACACCGTGGCGCTGAAGCTCCTGCGTATCGCCGACAAGCTGGACGCTGCGCCTCTCGTACGGCGCGTAGAGGTTGATCTGCGAGCCGTCGCTGCTGATCCAGTCGCTCTCGTACGAGCCGCCGCCCTCGAAGCTCCACTTCGTGCGGTACTCGTACGAGAGCCACTCCAGGCGATCGTCGTCGTGGCTCCACCCATATGTCATGCCCAGTCTGGTGATCTCTTCCTCCGGCGTGCTACGGTTGATGATTAGCTCTCTCAGAGTCGTGGTCCCGTCGCCGTGCACCTTTCGAAGCGTGACCGTGACGCTGTTGATGTACTCGTCGAACTCCGGCAGGAGCGCGCCGTCCAGACCGACACGGATGTTGCGCAGGTCGTAGACGGGGTCCCCTAGGTTGACAACCCTGAAGTAAGTGCTGTCCTGCCCGAAACGCGCGTAGAAGTCACCTATGTTGAACGTGATCACGCTGTGCCGATCCACCGTCGAGCGGTGGTTGAAGTTGAGGACGCTGGTGCCCCCCGACCGCATCTCCTTGAACTGGTATCCGGCGTGAAAGCCGAATCCTGTGAGTTTGCGTGACCCCAGCCGTGTATCCGTGATGGCAGAGAGCGCGTCGAATAGGTCGCCGCGCGAGCCCTCGGGTAACCGTTCCGGCTCGACCGGCCGGAACAGCAGTTCCAGCAGCTTGTTGTAGACGGTGTTGAGCAGCGCCTCCATCGACTCGTCGCTGCCGCTCGAGCGCAGCCGAATGGCGTTCGACCTCCACATGCTGTCGAGGGCCACTTCAACGTCAGCGCTCACGAAGTAGATCGAACCGCCCGCCTCGTAGCCCACCGACTTACGCACCTCGGCCCAATCGATGGTCAGCTCAGCGTCGTACGCCTCGGTCAGGCCGGAGAACGTCATGTCGAACGCCAACGAGACGTCCGGCGTCGCCATCTTGAAGCTCTCGAGCAGAAGGCTCGCCTTCTCGGGGCTGAGCTCGAATGAGAGGGCGATGCGGTTGCCCTCGAGCACGGGCGCGCGGCCGGTGGCGAGCACGGCCCGCTGGGTCGCGCCGCCCGGATTCAGGATGGAGGAGATCAGGGCGTAGCGACCTTCCGAAAAGATCACCGGCCCGCTCAGCGTCAGCGCCTCGTTGTCCAGGTCCTCCTGCAAGGTGCGCTCCGCTGCCTCAACGGCCTCCGGCGGTGTCTCGTACAACACCAGGAAGTGGAGGATGCCGCCTCCGCCCGCCGAGCTGATCGTGGCCCCCGTCTCCGCCCCAGCGGGCTGGTTGATGACGTAGCGCACGAACGAGAACTGCGGGCGTTCCTGATCGTCAAGTGCCAGGCGGGCGCGGGCCGGCAGGTACACGTAGCGCAGAGTATCGCTGTGTAGCGGGAAGCACCACAAGTCAGCCGCGCGTACGCCTCGGTCGATGAGTACCTGCTGCCCGACCGCGGTGGCCGGCGCTAACAGCGCCAAACAGGCGCAAGACGTCAGCCCCGTTCGTATCGCCCAAGCGATCACATGCGGTCTCATCTGGCCTTCCCCTGGTCGAGTCGCGCCTCCCTACGGCTGGGGCGGCGCAAGGAACACGTAGTCCGAGGTCAGCTGCTGAAGCGGGCCCTCGTGGGCCTCCCCAGAAATGATCCATGTCACCCGGAAGACGACGGGCGCGCCCGGATCGTGATAGACTGACACGTTGGTGATCGGATCGGCGTCGTCGGCCAGCAGGACGATGGGAGCGAGCCGACGTCTATCGCCACCGACAATCGTGGCGAACTCCACCACCGCCCTGCTGATATCGCGTTGCGCGAAGGCTTGCCGGTCCGCGTCGAGCATGATCTCGTACTTCTCGAGCGGTGGTCGCAGCGTTACCGCGCCGTCAGCGGTGTGGGTCCACTGATCCGACTGCTCGGGCACCGCCAGGGTCCTCCCGTCCCGCAGACTCCACCTGACGCGGTAGTCGTACTCGTGCCAATCGGTTGTCCGCAGACCGAGGCGCGGGAAAGAAACCTGGCGGACCAGCTCGCCGTTGTTGATCTCATCGAGCCCGATCTGGAAGCTCTCGTCGGCCGTCGAGCTGTCGGGGTACGCTTTCCTGAAATCGACCGCCACGTAGTTGATCAGATCCCTGAACGCGTCAACATAGGCCCTGTCGACCTGGAAGTACACCGGCCGCGTCTCGAAGGCCGCGTCAGCCAGGTTCACGATGCGGAAATACCTC
>JASFTI010000037.1:0-16422 GCA_050053635.1 Gemmatimonadales bacterium | reverse complement strand
CTACGCCGTCGAGATGGGATATATACGGTCGGGAGAGGAGCTGGAGCTAGCGGTGGGAGCCTAGGTATGAGAGGTATGAAGGTAGCCAGGGCGCTGCTGCTGTCCTATGCCTATATCGCTTTGGGAGCTTCAGTAGCGTCGGCCCAGCCTCTGACCCACCGCACCCCGAACATCGAGGGGGCGTGGGTAACGTCGCCGTGGAACCTCCATTTCCAATTCAATCATCGGTTCCGGGTGTTTGGTGATGAGGCGGACGTCATCGACCTTTTCGATGACGGCCTGCTCGACAACTCGCCCACCTTGACCTTGAGCCTGGGGCTCTGGTCACCCGCGATGATTGGGGTGAAGTACGTAACGTCACCAGCGGTGATCAACGGGACGCGTCAGAACGAGTGGTTCCCGTACGTGAAGGTGGCACCGTTGCGTCGGGATCAGTGGTCGCTCTCTCTGCTGGGCGGCTACAACACGCAGGCTGAGAGCATCGATGGCGAGCTGGCGGGTCAGGCGTCGGTCGGCCCGATCGAGCTGCTGGGTGCGGTGCGGGGTTTTAGCGACGCACTGCACACGGGGCAGGAAGGTGTGGCGCTGTCGGGCGGTGCGTTGCTGAGGCTAACCGACTATCTGGTGGTGGGGGGTGACATCGGTGGCTTTGTGGCGGGTCCCGACACCACCCCGGCCTGGAGCGCCGGCATCCACATCGGCATACCGTTCACACCGCACACCTTCTCGCTGCAGGTGAGCAATTCGACGGCGACCACGCTACAGGAGGCGTCGTTCAAGGGCACCGAGCTTGGCGGCGGTGGCCTGGTGTGGGGCTTCGAGTTCACGGTGCCCTTCAGTGGCTTCGCGCGCTGGGGTCGGATCTTCGAGCGGGGCGGCACAGAGGAGCGAGCTGCCGGAGGGGAAGCCGCAGCCGCCCGGGTGGTCGAAGTGGACATGCGCGAGATGCGCTTCGATCGCGACACGGTCCGTGTGGCAGCCGGTTCGGCGGTGCGCTGGGTGAACCGTGATCCTGTGGCGCACACGACCGCCGGTGACGACGGCGAGTGGAGTTCGCCGCTCGTCGGTCCGGGCGAAACGTTCAGCGTGCGGCTGAGCGACCCGGGCGAGTATTCTTACTACTGCACACTTCACCCATTCATGCGTGGCGTGATAATCGTCGAGGATGAGGTGTTGCCCGAGCCCGGACGATAGCTCGGTCCGCATCGCGGACCGTCATCGGCAGCTGAGCGGCACGCGAGAGGCAACGTTGGGCATCTGGATTACGAAAACCTTCGAGGACGCGAGGCGCGTCAGGCTGAAAGTCGACGGCCAGATCGTCGGTGCCTGGGCCTCCGTCCTCGAGGACGAGTGCGCGAAGCACCGCGCGCGAGGCCGAGCCATCGTCCTCGACTTCGCCGACGTGTGCTTCGTCGGCCCTCAGGCCGTCGGAGTGCTGAAGCGTCTGCGAGGTGACGGTGTGGAAATCGTCGACGTCCACCCGTTGATCGAGGAGCTGTGCGAGGATGGGTGAAGCCCATACGCTACGGTCGCATGATCCCGACCTGACCGGGCTGCGGCCCGCCTGATAGCCGGATGATCGCCGGTTGATCCCTAGGGAGCTCACCTGATAGCTGGCGTGAGAGCTGCGTGATAGGGCCCCGGTAGTTAGGGTGCAGGAATCACGTGGGAGGCGATGCAGACCGGGAGGCCCACGATGAAGATGGAGAGCAAGACCAGCACGGCCGCTGCAAGTCTGCTTTTCTCATTGGCAGTCGTAACGATGTTGATGTACCTCGTGCTAGCCCTGATCGAGGACGGTACCCACGTCTTCTAGCCCCACCAGCGAGGCCGTTAGACGGCCGCTCCCACAGCGAGGGCCCGGCGCCTGTGCGCCGGGCCCGTTTCGTCCCGGGATCGAGCCGTAGCTTATTGTGACCTGAAGCGAGTGACAGTAGGATTGGCTCGAGATGGCTAGGGGAGACTTGTCGACGAGCGATCTGTCAGCCCGAGCGCAGGCCGCAATGGCCGAGGCCAAGGGGCGGGGCGCCAGCGATCCAGGCTCACTCGAGGTGGATCGCGAGGTGGTCCAGTTGGTCCGGGGGGCAAGCGAGTGCGATTCGGTTCTCGCGGCGCTCGACCCGGAGAGCCTGGCCGGCGTGCTGGAGCGGTGCGTCGAACGGCTTGCCGAGGGTGGGGAGCTGGATGCCGCTGCCCGAGAGGTAACGTGGCATGCCCTCGACCTGGTCCGGCGTCCGGCCTTCCTGCGGCGGGTCGTCGCTGCTGGATCGACCGAGCTGTGGGCCCAGAGGATTCTGGCGGCCGTGGAAGCGTCGCATTTCACGGTCGGTGAGCTGTTCAGGCAGCGTGTGGCGAGCTACGCGACGAAGGTCCTGTTCGAGATCCCGACGCGCGGCGGCGGCGAAAGCCTGAGCTGGAGTGAGGTGGCGGCGCGTGTGGAAGTTCTGGCCCGCGGGCTTACCGCACTCTACCATCCCGAGCCGCCGGGCCGGGTAGCGATTCTCTCGGAGAACCGGATCGAGATGGCGGCCCTCGATCTCGCCTGCCTGACGTCGGGCATCGAGAACGTAATGATACCGGCGAACGCGACAGACGCCGATGTCGGCTACATCCTGGGGCACGCCAAGGTAAGCGCTGTCGTGGTCTCGGGGCGCGAGCAACTGGACAAGGTCGAGAAGAATCGGGGATCGCTTCCCGACCTGAAGCACGTAGTCGCGATCGAGCCGGTGGCCGGCGTCGCTGGCACGGTGACGGAGCTGAGCGAAGTGGAGGAGTGGGCGAGCGAGGTTCCCGTCGCGTTGATCGAGGAGAGGTCGGGCGCGGTTCGGATCGACGATCTTGCGACCATCATGTACACGTCGGGCACGACCGGCCTGCCGAAGGGGATCCAGTACTCACATCGCAATCTGGTCTTCAAGCGGTTCGCGCGGGCGCTGGCGCTGCCGGAGATCGGTGAGCGAGACGTCTTCCTCTGCTACCTGCCACTGTTTCACACGTTTGGCCGCTACCTCGAGATGCTAGGGTGCGTCTTCTGGGGCGCGAAATACTGCTTCCTGAGGGATCCATCGGTCGAGGCCCTGATCGACGGCATGGCCTGCTACCGACCGACGGTGTTCATCAGTGTGCCCAGGAAGTGGATCCAGCTCTACGAGGCGATCGGCAAACGGGTCGATCCGCTGCTCGGACCGGACGACGAACTCCAGAGGGCCACCCTCGACGTGACCGGCGGCCGGCTGAGGTGGGGGCTCTCCGCCGCGGGCCATCTGGATGCCGAGATCTTCCAGTTCTTTCACAAACGGGGGATCCAGCTGTTGAGTGGCTTCGGAATGAGCGAAGCGACCGGCGGCATCACGATGACGCCACCGCACGGGTACAAGGACAACTCGCTGGGCGTGGCGCTCCCCGGAATCGAGCTGAAGCTGGGCGAGGACGGCGAGCTGTTGATCCGCGGACCCTACGTGATGATGGGATACCTCGATCCGCCGGACGACCAGCCGTCGTTCGATGAGCACGGTTGGTTGCACAGCGGGGATCTGATGAGGATGGATGACGACGGACACATCCGAATCGTCGACCGCAAGAAGGAGATCTATAAGAACGTCAAAGGCCAGACGATAGCGCCACAGCGGATCGAGAACCTATTCCGCGAGTTCGCATCGGTGAGCCGTGCCTTTCTGGTCGGAGACCGCAAGGAGTACAACACCCTGCTCATCTATCCCAACCCCGAGTACGAGGAGCTGGACCTTTCCACGATGTCCGCAGAGGAGATACGGGAACACTTCCGTTCGCTGGTTGTGAGCGTCAACAAGTTCGTGGCGCCGTTCGAGCGGATAGTCGACTTCGCGATCATCGATCGCGATCTGGACGCGAATTTGGGTGAACTGACCCCGAAGGGCACGCCGCGCCGGAACGTCGTCGTCGATAACTTCGCCGACGTCATCGAGACCCTTTACCGACGAGCATTTCTCGAGGTCGGCGAGGTCAACCTCACCGTCCCCAATTGGCTGTTCCAAACCCTCGGACTGACGGCGCAGGACGTGAACGTTGCGGAGGACAGGCTGGCGTTCCCGTCGATCGGCACGAGCCTGACGGTGCGGCGGCAGAGCGAAAACAAAGTACGGGTAGGATCGTGTCTCTACAGCTGTGAGGGTAAGGCGCTCGATCTCGGATCCCTGCTGGCCACTCCACGACTCTGGTTGGGCAACGACGAACTGGTCGCCTTCGTCCCGCTCGACCTCGACGACAGGCAACGACCGGGACGCTCGGCCGAAGCGATCGAGTGGGTGGGACGCGCCGAGCCTTTCCGGCCCGAGGCGGCGGACTGCGAGAAGCTGGAGGAGTCGGGTCGCCATGCGGAGTGGGGTCTGCTCGACCTCGATCACGCGGCCCGGATGTTGATCTCCACCGATGAAACGAGTGCGCTGAACGCGGTCCGTCTGCTCGAGCGCATCATCACGACCGGCGAGGAGGGACCGTTGGCCGAACCCGCCCGGCATTTGCTCGCCCGCGCCAGTGAGGTTGGGTCAGCCGAAGTCAGACGGCGCGCCTTCCAGGTGCTGGTACCGGTGGAGAAGCCCACACGGTTTCGTGCCACTATCGGCCGGTTCTTTGCCAGAGATCCGCAGTTGCTCGATTCTGAGACGCGCGCGGTGCTCTGCGAGCGCAGCCTGTCCGAGTCGCGGGTCGAGGCGTTTGTTGATCTCGCCTGGAATGCCTGTACGGAATCCGCCTCCGACGAGGACCGCGGGGTTCTCACGGCGACGCTGATCGACTTCCTGGCCGAGTACGGTGCGGCGCATCCCACGCTGTTCCGCAGGATACGAGTGTTCCTCGTGCGCGCGAACCTCTTTGCCAGCACTCGAAGTCTGCGCAGGCGGGCCGAGCGTGCTCGCGCCACTCTCAGAGATGGTCTCTTCCATTGGCTGGGGCCGACGATGATGATCGCGGTCGATACCGAGACCGGTCAGGAATATCGCTGGGACGACGTGATCGTTTTCGAGGAGGGGATGGCAGAGGACGATCGGAGACGTCTGTTGTCAGCGATCAAGAACACGCCGTTGCTGAGCGGATCGATATTCCTGCTCTACGGTGGCAGGGTGGTCCGACTGACCGACATACCACCCGGTGGTGTCTGGATCCGCCTTATGGGCGAGCGGCACAGCAAAGCCGTATACCGAATTACGGTCCAGACCCGCAGCCAGGATTCGTACGAACTGGCCGCCAACCTGAACAAGTCGCTCAGTTCGGAAGAAGTACAACAGGAGATCGACTGGCTCATCCTCTGCGGCGAGTCGGGTGACAGGGAGCCGGTGGTGGAGGACTTCGGCGGGTACGTTCCCGAGCCGGACGTGTGGACGGAGGAGTTCATACCGGGCGCGACGTTGGACCGAGAGCTGCGGCGGCTGGCGCGACGCGCGGATCAGGGAGAGCAATTGGGCTTGCTGTGGCCGTTCTTGGCGTGGAGCGCGATGAGCGCGTTCGTCGACTTCTGGGATCGGACGGGCAGGCGATGCGAGATCGCGGAGCTCAGTCCGAACGATATCGTCGTGCCGACGCATGACTACCATCGTGGATCGCGCATCGTGTCGCTGTCGGTCCGCTGCGACCACCGCGGCCTTCTCACGATGCTCCAGTCGTTCAGGGAGCGGTTCGTCGGCGCCATCGAAGCGGAGTATGGCGATCTCGAGGGCCTCGTTGGCTGGGACGTGATCTTCTCGTCAGTCCTCGAGGTTCTCGGTGAGCAGAACGGCCTGGCTGTCTGCGAGCGGGCGCTCGAGAGCGATAAGGACGCTTCGGACGAGCTTCGAGCCGCACTGAGTGAGTACACCTCGACGGTGCGCAGCCGCGGTTTCCTGCCGATGCAGCTTTACTTTGCGGTTAAGCGCTACCGCCGCTGGGAGCGACTGAACGAGGGGGCGACCCCGCGGGCGCGCGCCCGAACGCTGAAGGAGTTTTACGACACCTACGGGCTCGACAGATTGGCCAGGTCGTACCCCGAAGTCAGGCTTCGTTTCTTCCGTGAGACTGTGTTCAGCGACAGCTCGCCCGAGCTGACTCGGGGTCTCGACGATCTGGTCCGCAGAGTGCGGTCGGGAGAGATGCGGAACGGTGAGCTGGCTGGTGCTGTGGCCGAGCTGCGGCAGCGGCTCAAGGTAGAGGCCGACGACGACTATTTCCTAGCGCGGATGGCGTTCGCCTATCTGCAGCCCGAGGACACCGTCGACTTCGTGAGCAGCGAGCTGGGCGGCGAATACCAGAGCGAGATCGTGGTCAGCCTGGACGACGCCGACGGCAACGCCTTCCGGGTCCGTCACGCCCTGCTGCCCAAGGAGGTTGAACGGCTCCACCGGCTATTCCTCGCCGCCAAGCTGGATGTGCGGTTCGGGCCCGAGCACAGATACCTGTTGGCGATCAACGACCGGGAGCAGATCATCGGCGGCATCTACTACACCGTCGAGGAAGATGCGAGCAGCGCGCACCTGGAGAAGATCGTGGTGGCGGAGCAGTATCGGCGGAAGGGTGTGGCGGACGGCTTGATGCGGCAGTTCTTCAACCGGCTGCGCGACGCCGGGGCACAGACCGTGACCACCGGGTTCTTCCGGCCGGAATACTTCTATGCGTACGGCTTCAAGATCGAACGCCGCTACGCGGGCTTGGTCAAGGAGCTCGACGTGGAGGCGCCAGGAGGAAGTACCGGCTAACCGACTGGAATCGCTGCTGGCAGTCTCTGGACAGTCACTCACTATCTCCCGGGTGGCGCTAGCAAGAGCGGTTTACCGGCCAGTATCTCCTCCCAGGCTCTCCGCATCAGTTCATACTCTGCCGGGCATCGGCGTGCCCGCTCCCGCGGCAACGGTCCCCTGTCGACTGAGGAGTTCCAATCGACGAGGAATCCCAAACGATCCGGTTGGGCCCCGTACAACCAGCAAAGGGTATTGTAGTACCTCTGTTCGTACATGGAGTGTTCGTCGCTGAAGGGTTCCTTTCGCACGTAAACCACGGAATCGGCTCGCGCCGCAAGGATCTCGAAGGGAGTTACAAGGAGGCCCCAGAAGTCGGCCGCTAAGAGTGCCTTCCCAAGCTGTTCGTCAGGGACAGGGGACGAATGGGCGGTGAACCAGCTTGTGCCTGAAAGGAGCAATAGAGTGGCGAACTGGTCGGCCGCGTCTTCCTCGCGGCCCGTGATCGGCAATCGCCAAAGGTCGATTATCGCATGGCCCGCTTCATGGTATACAGCGAAATCGAGCACTGCAGAAAGGACGTACTCTTCCTGCACGCCCAGCGAGCCGGCGGCCTGGGCGATGAAGTTCAAGTCGCTCCAGCACACTTTGATGACTGGGCGATCCGAGAACGGCACGAACAAGCGGTCTCTCGGATTGACAGGCGCTGTTCGAAGCGAATCAACAGATAGGTAGTTGTTGGGTGGGTAGTATGCGACTGCTGGCACCCCGCCAACCGGATACCGCGTACCCCACGCGTCCTGGAAGGTGCCTATGTTGCACGGACCTACCCGGAGTTCGATGACTATCGGCGGCGGCAGCTCAAGTAGAGACTGTGCGGCTACCGTATCGCCCCGTAACCGCGCCATCAAGAATGCACCCCTCGAGACAAATTCCCAGAAACCGGTAAACCTTTGGTTTATCCGCGACGCCAGCGACCGCGCCAGCTCGGCGCTTCCACCCCACGACTCGCTGACTGTAGAATCGAGTGCCCGATCTTCGCCACTTGGCGAGACCACTCCGCTAAGTGTCAGCGCCACCTGTAGCCAGCCAGGAGCTTCCCCGATTCCAACGAACTCAATCCTGCCCGTCACGTCCTGCAGAACGGCCGGCGGAACGAGTTCATGCGCAGTCACCACGGCGCGGGACATGTCGAGAGTGCGGTTCCCAAGCTCATGCGGCCGCGCACTCTGGGCGCAGGCAGGCGCGGCCACGAGCAGCAGTGATAGTAGCGCGATGTGTGACTGTTTGTGTGCCATTGGGAGACTCCACAGGTCAGTGGGCCAGCTCTGCCCGTTGCTAATCCGGTGGCTTGCGGCTTTGAGGTGTGATCTGCTTCTATGTCCGCCGGAAGGCAGCCTTGACGGGCGAAGAGCATACCGTCGCGAGGGCGAGGAGAGAGCCGGTGCGATGTCTCCCGGTGCCAAGGCAGGTCTCCGAGGATTGGGGCCGATAACGGAGCCGACTTAGCCGGCAAATTGTCACCGAAGGGTGACAAACTAGGATCTGGGCCGCCCCCGTCAAGGGTCGGTCAAACTCAAGGACGCGCATGCGCGTGCAGAGATCCTACACATGCCTCACCCCTCGTGTGGGACCTGTGTAGGGGTGCGGGAGAGTAGGATTGAGGGTAGTGCTGGATGTGCGTTTCGGACCTGAGCACCGCTATCTACTGGCGATAAACGACCGGGAGCAGATCATCGGGGGGATCTACTGCACGGTGGAGGAAGGTGCGGCCAGCGCGCACCTGGAGAAGATCGTCGTGGCCGGGCGCTACGCGGGAGAGGTGTGGCGGACGACCCTACACGAGGTGGTCTGCGATTATCGTGGGTTACTCAGGCAGTCCCTGCGGCGGCGCCAGCACGACGTAAGGCGTGCTCGACTCCTGGCCGGGCTGCAGCGCGGCGGGCGCGGGGTCACCCGCCGGCCCGAGGCTCACCAGGTACCGGTAGATGGCGCGCATGTCATCCTCGTGCATGCGATTGATGTTCGGCCACGGCATCGGTGGCAGCGCGGTTCGCGTGCGCAGCATCTCCACCCACGCGTCCTCCGTCAGGTTCTGAACCGACAGCCGAAGGTTGGGCGCGTAGGTCGTGCCCCAGGGGCCGGTCCAGCCGAAATCGCCACCAAGGCAATACTGCGACTCCGGCACCTCCCAGCCGACCTCCGAGAATCCAGGTGTGTGACAGTCGTGGCAGCCGCCGACGGTGACGAGGTATTCGCCCACCTCCTCCGGGGTGAACGACGCGGTCGAGCCGGACGACGCCAGGGGGCTGGCCGACGCGAGCTCGGTGGTGTCCTGCTCCGGCGAGCCGCAGCCGGCTAACAGTAGGGCGAGCGGCACGAGGGACCACAGCGCTTTCTTCATTGCGCCTTACTCCAGCGCTAAGGTGATGGTTGGGCAACAAAGACGCAGATAACAATCAGAAGGCAGCCTGCGCGCAAGGGGCGGCACGACCGGTCGTGCGGCGTTCCCTTCCAGATGCCTGAATAATCCAGCATCGGAGAGAGGTACCCATAAACGCGCGCACTATGATGTTCGCGGTGCTGGCGCTCGCGCTTGCGCTTGCGAGCACGGCCTGCCAACCGCCCGTTCAGGGGGCGCGGGGACTGTCCGAGGAGGACGTGGCGGCGATCCGCCGCATCACCGACTCATATACCCAAGCCGCGTTGGCTGGCGACTGGGCGGCCGTCGCGGGGTTTTATGCCGGCGACGCGCTGTTCATGCCTGCGAACGAGTCGGCGGTGGAGGGCCGAGCGGCTATTCAGGCATGGTATGAGGCACTCCCGACGATGACGGAGTTCGCCGTCCGACCGGTGGAGATCGACGGACGAGGCGATCTCGCCTACGTGCGGGGAGCGCATTCGATCACGCTCACGCCGGAGGGCGTGCCCGAGTCGATTCAGGACACCGGCAAGTATATCTCTAATCTCCGGAAACAGCCAGACGGGTCGTGGCTCGCAGTGGTGGGCATCACCAACTCGGACCTGCCCCTTCCCGGGGAGGGCGCGGAGAGCGAGACCTAGCAAAGGCGGGGTGGGGGGCAAGCAGAAACGGGGCCGAGCGATCGGCCCCGAAGGATACACGAGAGAGACACGGGCTCAGTTACCGCGCCCGCGAACCCGGATTATGTGAGCGCGCCCGGGAAGACTCGAACTCCCAACCTTCTGATCCGTAGTCAGACGCTCTATCCAATTGAGCTACGGGCGCGTATCGGGGATTCTAATAGAAGCCACCCGGGATGGGAACCGCTCCGTCTCTACTGGCCGTCCTACTTCTTGCGCTGGACCCGCCAGCTGCCCTCGTAGGCCGGGCCGTGAGCGGGCCGCGCGGTGAACGTGCCTTCGATTACGTCCTCCAGCAGCCGGCCGGTGAAGGTGGTATAGACGGCGCAGCCGCAGTCGGGGTCCTTGTAGGGCTGCAGGGTGCCGCTCACCACCCCGTACTCGACCCGGACGAAGCGGATCCTTAGCACCTCGGGGACGGGAGCGTCGCGGGCGGCCGCTGCAGGATGATCGGCGGGGCCCAGGGGCCGGGTCCAGCCGCGGGGTACCATGGTCACGTCGCCGTTGGCCGTGTCCCTCCCGGCCTCGAGCTTGAAGATGATGGTGCCACGGCGATCCACCACCGGGCTGTCGTAGTAGCCGTGCCACTCGCCGGCGAGCTGGAGCAGCCCGGCCTGGTCGGCGACCACGGGTACGGGACCCGGCGCCGTGGAGCATGCCGCGACCAGCGCCGCGATGACCGCCGCGAGTACTTGGCAACGCCTCGGCATCGACCTCCCTCCGGCAAATGCGCCCCGGACGAACACGGCCGCAGCCCGGGTTCCTTGCTGCCCACTACCCCAGTGTCCGCGGCCGCTTGCCCATCAATGCCCACGACAGGACTCGAACCTGTACGCCCCGAAGGGCACCAGCCCCTCAAGCTGGCCTGTCTACCAATTCCAGCACGTGGGCGCCTCTGCGAATGCTCGGAGGGGGATTCGAACCCCCACGGGATTGCTCCCACAGGATCCTGAATCCTGCGCGTCTGCCAATTCCGCCATCCGAGCTTAGCTCGGAAATCTTTGCCAAGCAACAGGTTCCGGGACCAATGCCTGCCGACCCACCCCCGCTGAGCGGGCTGGCTGGGCTGGTCTGGCGGCCCGGGTCTCCCTGTCGTCTTGGCGAGGGCTAACATAGCGGGATCGTGCGGGATTCGGTAGGTCTGGGGGAGGTTCGAGGCGAGTGCGGGGGGCGGGCGCTAATCGTGAAAAAAATCTCGCTAGGACTTGACGGCGCCCCTCCGGGCGCTAAAATGGGTGAGTTGGGGTAAACGTGAAAAAAATCTCACAATCGGCCTGGGCGGATTTTGCAGGCAGGAGGGGGGATTTGAAACGGCTTCGCAGGGTGGTGCTGGAGCGGTTGATGCGGTACTACCGCTGGCTGACCGAGTCGTCGTCCAAGAAGTCGATGAAGACGGTGACGAGCGCCCAGATCGCCGAGGCGCTGGATGTCGACCCCACGCAGGTCCGCAAGGATTTTGGCGCGATTGGGCTGTTGGGGATGGGCCGGGTTGGGTTCGAGGTGTGCGAGGTGTGCCGGGGCATACGGCATGTACTGGGCTTCGACCGGCGTTACGAGGCGGTGTTGATCGGCGCTGGCCACCTGGGGAGCGCGCTGGCAGCCTACGACAACTTTGCCAGCTACGGTCTCGACATCGTGGCGGTGTTCGATAACGACAAGCGCAAGATAGGCAGCAAGGTTGCAGGGTGTACCGTACAGTCGATGCGGTCGCTGAAACCGTTCATTCGCAAGCACGAAATCCGGCTCGTCATCCTGACCACTCCGGCCGAGGCGTCTCAGAAGGTGGTGGATCGCCTGGTCTCCACCGGGATAAGGGCGATCTGGAACTTCGCCCCCACCCGGCTGGCGGTCCCACCGGATGTCCTGGTGCGCAACGAGCATATCTCCCTCGGCCTGGCCGAGATCGCCTACCACTTGGCGCAGCAGGCTGGACCTTCTCGAAGCAGCGCAGTCTGACCAGACAGCAGCTTAAAGGGAGCTGACCGGCTAGATTAGAGTGCAGCCGGTCGGTCGAATTGAGGTGCCATGCTGATTCTCGTTGCCCATGGGAGCCGTGACCCGAAGTGGCGAGCTTCGGTCGAGGAGATGACCGAGTTGCTGCAGTCTGAACTCGGCCCGGACAAGCTGCGGCTCGCCTACATGGATCATACGCCTCCGACACTGGATGACGTGATGTCGGAGGCGGTGGAGGCGGGAGTGGCGCGGGTGCGAGTGCTGCCTTTGTTCATCGCCAACGAGGGGCACGTGGAGCGCGACATTCGTCCCGTTGTCGACCGGCTACGCAGGGTCCATCGATCGGTGGAGGTGGAGCTTTTGGCGGCTTTGGGCCAGCACCGCTCGTTCCTGGAATTCCTTGCCGGGATCGCATTAGAGGAGGGCGAGTAGAAGGATGACGACTGCAGCGAGTGGCGGTCCGGGGAAGGTCTATCTGGTCGGCGCCGGCCCTGGGCATCCCGGTTTGATCACGTTGCGCGGTGTCGAGTGTTTGAGGCAAGCCGATGTGGTCTTGTACGACTACCTGGTCAACCCGGTGATCGTCGAACATGCTCCGCTGTCAGCTGAGTTGGTGGGCCTAGGGCATCACAAGCTGGGGCGTGCCGTCTCCCCGAAAGAGATCACCGCGCGGATGCTGGAGGAAGCCCGCAAGGGCCGTACTGTGGTGCGATTGAAGGGTGGAGATCCATCGGTGTTCGGGCGCGGCGCCGATGAGGAAGAGGCGCTGCGCGCGGCAGGCATCCCCTATGAGATCGTTCCCGGAATCACTGCTGGCCTTGCCGTCGCCGCCTACTGTGAGATTCCGATAACGCATCATGAGGAGGCGTCGGCCGTCGCGATGATCACGGGCCGCGAGCGCGACGAGAAGGACGAATCTCATCTCGGTCCCGGCCTAGCCGATTTCCCCGGTACGCTCATCTACTACATGGGCGTGCGGCGGGTTGGCGATTGGAGCAGTTCTCTGATCGAGCAGGGCAAGCCGCCCGATACGCCCGTGGCGATCGTTCGTTGGTGCTCGCGGGCGCAGCAGCAGCTGGTTCGTTGCACGCTGGGGACGGTCCCGGAAGTTGTAGAAAGGAATGAGATCACGCCGCCAGCCGTGTTCGTGGTCGGGTCGGTGGTCGACCGGGCGCCAGAGGTCTCCTGGTTCGCTGCCCGCCCGTTGATCAGCGCGCGGGTTCTGGTGACCGGCTCGCCGGGCACGGCCGAGCCGTTGCGCGATGGGCTGGGCGCGTTGGGTGCGGATGTGCTGACGCGCCCGACGATTCGCGTCAGCGAGCCAGCGGACTGGGGGCCGGTCGACGCGGCCTTGGACGTGCTGGACGAGTACGACTGGTTGGTGTTTTCCAGTGCCAACGGGGTTGACTACCTGTTTCGGCGACTCCAGGAGTGCGGCGGCGACGTGCGGCGGCTCGGGGGGGTGAAGCTGGCAGCGATAGGCTCGGGTACGGCGGAGCGGCTGGCCCGCTACAGCCTGCAGGCCGACCTGCTGCCCGGCCAGTTCGTGGCCGAGTCGCTGGCGCGGGCGCTGGTGGCGGAGGCGGCCGGCCGCCGGTTCCTGCTGGCCAGGACGAACCGGGGTCGCCGAGTGCTGCCGGAGGAGCTGAAGAAGGCAGGTGGGCAGGTCGACGAGATCGTCGTTTACGGCAGCCACGACGTGGAGGAACCCGACCCGAGCGTCGTCGCGGCGCTCGAGTCTGGTGAGATCGACTGGGTAACGGTGACGAGCTCGGCCATCGCCCGCGCGGTGGTACGACTGTACGGCGACGCCCTGCGGCAGACGCGCCTGGCGAGCATAGGTCCGCTGACGTCAGCGGCGCTGCGCGAGCTGGGTTACGAGCCGGCGGCGGAAGCGTCGCCGTATTCTACAGCGGGATTGATCGAGGCGATCGTCCGCGGCGGCCTCAAGAGCGATTGACGGCGGTGTTGGCCAGCGCGCGGCGAGCCAACTCACCGACGCTCGTGCACTGTAGTGATCCATCCTGATAGAGAGCGACGGGTCCCTCGTCGGAGAGCAGGTCCGATCGGGTTGCCAGGGCTGTCGCGCGCCCGACCCGACCCAGACACCAGACGGCGGTTCCTCTGACCTGCGGGTCGGGATCGTCGAGCGCTGCAGCCACCCCGGCCGCTATTTCCTCGATATAGGCGTTGGCAATGGGGCCGAGTCGTCCGATGGCCCACAGGACATCGGCCTTGAAATGCTCCAGGTCCTCCTCGGCCATGCTCTCGATGAGGAAGACGACGATGGGGACGTAGTCGGCGAAGGTCTCGGGCTCGTGGCGAACGATCTCCGCCATGGCGCCCGGGGCGTGCCAGCAGATGCCGCCCGACTCCTCACTGATAAGCCAATACAAGCGTCTCAGCTGCTCCCGGACGTATCCGGGGTCGTCTTGGGCGACGCGCCGGGCGGCAAGTCCCAGCGCCTCGACAGCGCGCCAGCCGATCTGCGGGTCCGGATCGAAAGTGAGCGAGACGAGGGTTCCCAGAAGGCGCCGCTTCTGCACGGCGCCCTCCGCGATCGCCTCGAAGTCCCCTTCGATGAGCAGCTCGCGTAGCCTGGTCTTCATCTCCACTTGCGCATCGGGTCGCTCTGTGTGCTAAGCTATCCCTTCAGCGAGCAACGGTTCCTGGGCGGCAGGGGAAGCATATCCAGCACGCACCGGGGAGGTCAATCTCTCGCGGGCGAAGGGAAGGGGATAGCCTTCTCATGAAGCATGACGCATTGCATCTGAGCTGCCTTGTGCCGCTGTGGTGTCAAGCGCCATTATAAGAACGGTACGCCTGCATTGGTGGCGATGGTAATGAGAGGCCGCATTGCCTGGAAACTGAGCGCCGCGTTTGTAACGCTCCTCGCGGTTGTCACCGTAGTATCCGCGTATCTCAACAACCTGGCCGACCGGCGCTACGCCGTGGCATCGGCTCGCGAGGTTTCCAGGTTCAACTCGCAGACGATCCTCCACAGTCTCAGAGATCGAATGATGACCCGCGATATCGCGGCCATCGAGGAGCGGATTCGGAACCTGGCGGAAGAAAGTCCGGTCTACACCGATATCCGGTTGGTCGCCCACGGCGGTGAGATCGTCGCCTCGAAAGACACCTCGGTCGGCGACACCCTCACACGAGAGGCCCGCCCCTGTAGCGTCTGCCACTCGCTCCCCGACGCCGCCGCTGGCCTCGACGTCCGCAGTCACGATCAGGTGATAGAACTGGAAGACGGCGAGCGGGTCGTTTCGGTCATCACTCCGATTCTCAACGAGCCGACGTGCCAGACGGCCGCCTGTCACGCACACGACGAATCGGGCCTGGTCCTCGGTCTCTTGCAGGTCGGCTTCTCGCTCTCCGAGGTCGACGCACATATCTCCTCACGCAACCTGCAGACGACCATTGGCGTCATGCTGGCGGTGGGACTGAGTACGATCGCCATATTCCTCTTGACCAGCCATCTTGTGGGCAAGCCGATCGGCGTCTTGACGGCCGGCATGAAGAGATTCGCCGAGGACGACCTCGATTTCCGGTTCAGCCTCGCACGCGACGACGAGTTTGCCTCGCTGGCCGCGTCGTTCAACGATATGGGCTCGAAGCTGTCGCGAAGCCTCTCCGAGCTGAGGAGTACGAAGGACTACCTGGAAGGAATCATAGAGAGCTCGGCCGATATCATCATTACGGTGAACCCGGACGGTCTGATCCAGACCTTCAACACGGGTGCGGAGACGATCCTCGGTTACAGGCGGGAGGAGGTTATTGGCCAGAGAATAGAACTGCTGTTCGCTGATCCTCGTGAACGCGAAGTGGCAATACGCCGGCTACGGCACACGGACCATGTCGTCAACTACGAAACCCACTTCCGCACCAAGAGCGGCGATGTCAGAGACGTCATTTTGACGTTGTCACGTCTGCGCGATCCCAGCGGCCGACCGTACGGCACGTTCGGGATCAGCAAAGACATTACCCGCGAGAAGAGACTACACGAGCAGCTCGTCGGTTCAGAGAAGCTCGCGGCGGTCGGCCAGGCCCTCGCGGGCATTCAGCACAGGATGAAGAACATGTTGAATGCGTTGAAGGGGGGTGCGTATATGGTGAGGACGGGCCTGGCGAAGGACGACCGCCCCATGCTCCAGAAGGGTTGGGTCATAGTCGAGGAGGGCATCGATGGGCTCACCGAGATGTCATCGCACATACTCAACTATGTCAAGGAATGGCGACCGGAGTTAGAGCAGGTCGATATCGGCGAAGTTGTGAAAGGCACAGGTACGGTCTTCGAACAAACGGCGAACGACAGGGGCGTCGAACTTCGAACATGCGTGGCCGAAGACATGCCGCCGGTCTGGTGCGACCCCGAACTGGTGCGCTCGGTCCTGCTGGACCTTCTGTCAAACGCCTTGGATACCTGCTTGGACAAGGAGTACGGAGCGGAGGAAAGTCCGGCGATCGATGTGCGCGCCGATACCGCCGAAGGCAGAAGGAATGTGCTGATCGAAGTTCAGGACAACGGCGTCGGTATGTCCGAAGCGGTCAAGACAAACGTTTTTACACCGTTTTTCAGTACCAAGAAGAAGTGGGGCACCGGGTTGGGATTGGCGCTGACGGCGAGGGTTATCAGCGCGCACGGCGGTGAGATAACCGTGGAATCCACCAGCGACCGAGG
>JASFTI010000036.1:0-16671 GCA_050053635.1 Gemmatimonadales bacterium | reverse complement strand
CGACGGCGACACACGCGAGAACCAGACGACAGGCGTTCCTCTTCATCGTGCCCTCCCATGAGTGATGTCGCCAGCTAGTCTACGCTACAGACTCGCGATCCGACAGGCTGCGGCGTCACTTATCGGCATGGCCCATGTCTCACCTTGCCGGGGGGTGAGCGGGTGGGGGGTGGACGCCTCGAACAGTTGGCCTGACATTGGGCAAGTCAAATCTATACTCCTTTCGCGAGGGTGCTGTCATGTCGCGCACGAACGGTTGGCGAGTCGTTCCCGTCGTCTGCTTGACGCTGTCGCTCTTCGCACTGTCTGCGACCCTACCGGAGAGCTTATCAGGTCAGCGGTCTCATCTCTCGTCCGGCGCCGAGTTCACCGTCGAGGACGTGCTCGACGTGGCATCCGCCCGGGTGCTCGACCTGAGCTCCGATGGACGCTGGCTCGCCATCAGCGTCGCTTCCCGGCGGGATCGAATTGGGGTCGACAATTACCGGTACGGAGATCCTACTTACGTCCGACCCGCGGCCGAGGAGCTCTGGGTAATCGACACGCGTTCGGCCGCGAGCAGCCAGGTATTCCCGGACAAGCGAAACGTCGTTCGCGCCGCCTGGTCACCGGACGGCCGACAGCTGGCGATCGTGGAGGCCCGCAGCGCGGCGTTCCACGCGTGGGTCTGGGACCGGGAAACAGAAAGAGTCCAGGAAGTATCACTGCCGAGCGGTCGCGAGTTGGCAGGGCAAGGGGCGGGCGGCATCGAGTGGACCGCCGACGGCGGCTCGCTCCTGTTGTCGCTCCGACCGGAAGGGTGGCGCGACGAGGCGCAGGAGGAGTTCGCCCGTCTGACGAAGGGACCGATCGTGGTCCAATCCAGCGAAGAGCGGTTTCTCGCCTGGGAAGCGCTGCGCAGAAGATCCGGGATCCGGTCCATGGTCCGCTACGAGATTGAGTCGGGCGCTATCTCCGAGCTGATCCCAACGATGGCCCTCGCCGGCCGGCGAATCACGGCGGACAGAACTCACATCGTCTACGACGAGGATATCACGGAAGAGACGAGCTACGACGTGATTTTCGGTCGCACGAGCACGGTCAAGGTCATTCCTGTAGACGGAGGCGAGCCCGAGACCGTGATCGAGTCCACCGAAGACGTTAGGGCGACGTGGTCAGAGGACGGTCGCTCTTTCGCATACAGCAAGGATGGTGACGTCTTCCTCGCCTCAATCGATGACCCGCAACCGCGGCGCTTGACGGGCGAAGAGGAGGCGGAGGAAGAGGAAAAAGAAGCGGAGCCCAGCGATGAGGATGAAGAAGAGGAACTCCGATATTCGGTGAGTAGCGTCGGCCCGGGCGGCGAGCGGGTCGTGGCCTCCAGCGACCAGGGGCTCTGGATCATCGAGGCCGACGGCGGCGAGCCGTACCTCTTCCTTCCCGAGGACGAAGACGACGATCGCGCGCCACGTTATCGCGTCATCGAATGGAGCCCCGACGGCGAGCTTCTCTACTTGACCTACGCCTCACGTAGGGAGTGGGAACGCGGGCTCTTCCGCTACGACATCGACGTTCAGCAAATGACAGAACTGGTGAAAGACGATCGCCTCTACTCGAGCTTCCAGCTCTCGGAGGACGGGAGCACGTTTGTCTTCTCAGCGGCCGACGGAAACAACCCCTATGACCTCTATACCGCGGACGCCGGTTTCCGGCGAACCCGACGGCTTACGACGCTTAACCCGGACATCGAGCGGAAACAGCTCAGCCGCACCGAGCTGCTTTCCTACCTCGATGTAGACGGCGACTCGCTTTACGGAGTCGTCTATTACCCGGCGGACTACCAGGAGGGCACGGCCTACCCCACGGTCTTCATCGTCTACGAGCAGTTTTTCGACGATCGCTTCAACAGTACGGCCAACGTTCTCGCAAACCACGGGTACCTGGTTGTGCTTCCTTCGGTCGACCTGGAGACCGGCTATCCCGGCGAGGCGTGGCTCAAAGGAGTGGCGGCCGCCGCCAACAAGCTCATCGAGTTGGGTCTGGCTGATCCCGACCGCCTCGGTGTCCACGGCACCAGCTACGGCGGGTACGCCACGAACCTACTCGTCACCCAGACCGATCGCTTCAAGGCGGCGATTAACATCTCCGGCAAGGTGGATATGATCAGCTTCTACACCGACAGCCCACGCCTCGGCGTGCGCAACATCCACGCCCCGGAGAAGAGCCAGGACCGGATCGGCGCCACACTGTGGCAACAGCCGCAAAAGTACATCGCCCACTCGGCGATCATGTACGCCGACCGCATCGATACGCCGCTACTGCTTATCACCGGCGAGCAGGACCACAACGTCCCGGCCCGGACCACGATGGAGATGTTCTACGCACTGCGGCGGCTGGGTAAGACGGTCGAATGGGTGAACTACATCGACGGCGGCCACGGGATGCCGACGATGAGCGTCGAGATGGTGAAGGACTACTACGGACGGATCATCGACTGGTACGACAAGTACCTAAAGGCGACCGAAGAGGAGGACTCTGAGACATAGCCGGAGAGTACTCCGACCGGTTTGAAGGAGCAGCCCTAAGAGCGCGATCGCTGCCGGAACCGGCGCACCTTATCCCGGTTGCCGCACACCGCCATGTCGCACCAGCGGCGCGAGCGGTTCCTGCTACGATCCAGGAAGAGCCACGCGCAGGTGTCCGCCGCGCACTCCCGCACGCGAACCAGCTCGTCCGACGTCAGTAGCTCGGCAGCGGAACGGACGACCGGCCACAGCATGCGATCGAGGGAGTCCTCGTTTTCCCACTCCGTACGGTAGTCCGCACCGTCCTCCACCAGCCGCAGCCGCGTTAGCGCCTTCGGCAACTCTTTGTTCAGGGTGTCGATCGCCGCCGGCGGCGCCGGCATCTCTCGCGCCCTCGCCGAGAACACCTCGAAGATCGCCTCCCGCAGCTCCCGCCCGCGCCGCAAGACGGCCGCCGCCCGGCCTACCTCCCGCTCAGCCGCCGCCAGCAGCCGACGCGCCTGCTGAGCCGTGAGCAGCTCGGACTGAACAGCCCAGCGAACCAGGTCTCCGTAGTCGCCCAGCCGCTCCTGCGGCTCCGCCGACAGACGAGAGTCCACCGTGTTGGCGAAGTCCAGACAGAGGCTCCCGCCGCTCAATTCGAAGACGTAACGCTCCGTCGGGGTGATCTTACCGCTCATAGTAACTTTCAAAGTACTCTTGACAGGTTACAGACGCAACGCCATATTGGTCGTAACCATCAATATCGTCAATACCGGTTTCGACTCGGATTGCCCACTTGCGGTTCGGATTCAGCCCATGACTCGACGACTCACCCCCGGCGTGGCCGCGGCGTTCGCGGCGATCTACCTCATCTGGGGATCGACCTACCTAGGCATCAAGTTCGCCATCGCCACCCTGCCGCCCTTCACCATGGTGGCGACCCGCTCGTTGACCGCAGGGGCGATCCTCTATGCCTGGGGGCGGTGGCGCGGCGCCGGAGCACCGAGCGTCGCGCAGTGGAAGGCCGGTGCCATAGTCGGTGCCCTGTTGTTCCTCGGCGGTCACGGTGGACTCGCCTGGGCGCAACAACGGGTGCCATCGGGAGTGGCCTCGCTGTTCATTGCCACGCTGCCTTTATGGATGACCCTGATGCAGGCACAGAAGGACGGCGCATCTGTTTTCACCCCGCGCACGCTGGCCGGGCTCGTCGCGGGCACGCTGGGCATCCTGGTGCTGGTGGGACCGGCTGTCGTACTGGGAAGCGAGCCGGTGCATCTGTTGGGGGCAACAGCTCTCGTGCTGGCCGCGCTTTCCTGGTCGGTGGGATCGGCGGTCGCGCAGCGGAGCCCGCACCCGGCGTCGTTGAGCGTGACGACCGGCAGCTACTTGCTCAGCGGCGGCAGCCTGTTGCTCGTGGCCGGGGTCGCGTCGGGCGAGCTGCGGGATCTCCACCCGGAAACCATCTCGCTCCACTCGCTGGTCGCGTTGGGCTACCTGATCGTGTTCGGCTCGGTAGTTGCGTTCGGTGCTTACTCCTGGCTCATTCGCCGCAGATCGCTCGCTGCCGTATCCACGTACGCCTTCGTGAACCCGGTTGTGGCAGTCTTTCTGGGGTGGGCACTGGGTGGCGAAGCGCTCAACGCCCGGCTGGTGGCGGCCGCAACCCTCGTCGTCGCTGCCGTCATGCTGATCCTTTCAGGTCGCGCCTCCGCCGAAGCAGCCGAGGGACCGACCGCGAGTGCCGTCTCGTCTTCTGTCGCCCGGCCGGTCACCGCCTCGTTGAGCGAACGTAAGTGCGCATAACCATCGATGGGTGATACAAACGGAGGTAAAGAGGAATGATCGCAAGGATCTGGCACGGCCGTACGCGGATCGAGCATGCCGACGAGTACGCGGAATACATTCGGAAGACAGGCGTGGCGGGGCAGCGGGGAATAGCCGGGAACCTTGGCTCGATGGTGTGGCGGCGCGAGGACGGCAACGAAACCGAGTTCGTCGTGGTGTCGCTTTGGGAGACGCTGGCCGCGGTGACGGCGTTCGCGGGCGACAAGTATGAGGCCGCGGTCTACTATCCCGAGGACGAGAAGTACCTGCTAGAGCTCGAGCCCGAAGTGCTGCACTACGAAGTTTTGGTCTACGAGGTCGACTGAGAGGGAGTTGCCGGGCCTGCAAGCCGACGCTGCTAGCCTCTCAGCCGGTCGCGTCTCATCTTACACCATCATTAGAGAATTTCTCTTTCTGGTGATCAGGTGACCTCAAAGTCGAACCCGCGGCTCGCACTGATAAGCTATGCCTTCGCGGCCACGCTTTGGGCAGTGCTTTTCTGCACGGCCTGCGGCCCCGCCGACCCCGTCATGCTGGACCTTCCAGAGCGTGCGGACGCGGCTCCGGGCGGCGACGAGATATCCCGAGAGATTCGCACACTCGAGCTTGGAGCCCGAGAGGAGCGGATCTACGCCGAGATCTCTCAGGGCAACGTGCCCACTTGGTTACGGCAATTAAGACCGGTCGAGGTGAGGGGCGAAGTCGACGGCCGCAGACACCGAGTAACGTTCTGGGTGACCCCCGACTACCTGGCCGTGGGCTCCGATAGTGACTATCTCCTCATCCCGCTGTCCGCCCAAACCGCACAGCGCATCGCGGACCTCGTTGGCGGCTCTCTCCCCACTCCCCGGATGGTCGATGCCATCTGGGCGTCGGCGGACCTTCGAGTCGAGCCGATACGGCTGCAGCCAAACGAGTCCATGAAGACGGTGCGCTATTTCGAGCGCCACGATAACCTTGTGAAGGGTCAGCGGCATCTTTACGACGTGCCTCCCGGGGCCTTGGTCGCCGGCCACAAGCTGGATGTCGTCATTGCTTCGGCGTTGTCTGAGCGCCCGGGAGAGATCGCCCTGTACGGATGGCATCACTCCTCCGGCCAAGTGATTCAACCCCTGTTCATTGGCGCCACGGACAGTCTGGTCGCCTTCAGCCACGGGGTTCGCCTTGTGGATCGGCGTGTGGTCGTTGACGGAGCCAGAAGAGATCTGTGGGACGTCTTGAGGGATCCCGAGCTCGCGCAGGTCCTGAGCGACGATGGCGTAATCGCACAGGCGAGCTATCCGGCCCCGGGCGGGTCAGAAGCGCAGTGAGTCCGTGGTAAGTCACGCTGCGTGCCCTGAGCCGGCGCGAAGCGCAAGACCTTATTCGTACAAACGTCCATTGGAGGACGCCACCTCATGAACACCAGCAGACGTAACTTCCTGAAATCGAGCATCGCCGCCGGCGGAGCTCTCGGCTTGGGTCTCGGTAGTCATTTGGCGGCGGAGCCTGTGCGTGAGGATGACTCGAGCCACCCCAGTGGTTCGGGCCAATCACGCCCCCTCGACATCCTGATCTTGGGCGGCACGAACTTTACGGGACCCCATCACGTTCGCTACGCGCTCGAGCGGTGCCATTCCGTAACGATTTTCACGCGTGGCCGGAGGAAGCCGGGGCTATTCCAAGATGCCTTCGAGCACGTCGACCAGCTGATCGGCGATCGGGAGGATAATCTGGAGGCCCTGCGCGGCCGCAGCTGGGACGCCGTGATCGACGCGTCGGGGATGAACGAGAAGTGGACGCGGGATTCCGCCGAGCTGCTCAAGGACGCGGTCGGTACTTACCTCTACATCTCATCCACCGGTGTCTACTACCCCTATCTGACCACCGAGATCAAAGAGGATGCCGAGCTGGTCCTGGAAGACGAGTCCGAAGGGGAGAACGTCGCTTCCTGGTACGGCGTGATGAAGAGCCTCTCGGAGATCGAGGCCCGCAAGGTATTCGGCGAGCGAACCTGCATCGTGCGGCCCGGCTACATCGTCGGGCCGCTGGACTGGACCCACCGGGGTACCTACTGGCCCGACCGACTCGCCAGGGGAGGAGAGGTCCTGGTTCCCGGCAAGAAGACCGACTTGGTGCAGCAGATCGACGTTCGCGACCTGACGGAGTGGATCATCCACCTGCTCGAGAACGAGGTTCATGGCACCTTCAACGCTACCGGCCCCGCAGCACCCATGACGATGCAGGAGTTCGTCCACGGCATGCGAGCCGCCACATCCTCCGAGCCGACGTGGACGTGGATCGAGGACTACGACTTCCTCATCGAGCACGATATCACTTATGCGATCCCGTGGGTCCTGCCGGTGGACGACAACCTGGGATCGCAGCGGATCAGCATCGCGAGGGCGAAGGCGGCCGGGCTCACGTTTCGCCCTATCGCCCTAACCGCGATGGATACGCTGGAGTGGTACTACTCCGCCGCCGTCACCGACGAGCAGCGCGGCAATCCCCCTATGGTGATCACGCCCGAACGAGAAGCCGAGATTCTGGCCGCATGGAAGGCGCGCGAGCCGGGATGACACCGACTCAGGTCCGTCACTTCGTAGGTGTGCGGAACGTCTGCACGTAGGGCTCGAATCCACTCTTTTGCCAGAACGCCATGGCCACCGGGTTCGACATGAGGACGCGCCCCTCTACCGTTGGCACACCCTTGGCAGAGAACCAGGCCATCCCCTTCTCGAGCAGGGCGGTGCCTACGCCAGCACGCTGCCGGCGAGGCGATACCGCCAGATCGTAGATGAGGCCGTGCGCTCGGTTCGCGAAGCAGGGTGGGTAATCGGACAACTCCCCGTGTAGAAATCCCTCTACTTCGCCATCGATCTCCGCAACCAAGAGAAGGAAATCCGCATCCCCCTGGCGACTGCGCAGGTGCTGAGCGAACCCATCTTCTGAACCTTCTCTTCTTCGGAAGCGGGGATCGAACTGCGCGTGGAAGTCCAAATGCTCAGCCCAGAGTTCGACAACCCTGTCGATATCCTGCTGGCTGGCCTCGCGCACCGAATGCTGGTCTACCATCTTTTCTCACCCTCCGACGTGCGCCACCCGTAGTGGGCGATCACCACGAAGCAGATCACCACGAGCACGAAGGAAGCGCGGACCGCTGGAACTGAGAGGCCGCCGAAGCCAACGGTCTCCAGATCGATAATGGCGCCCTGGACCGGCGGCATGACGGATCCGCCGAGAATCGCCATGATGAGGCCGGCGGCGCCGAGCTTCGCGTCCTCACCCACGCCCTTGAGTGCAATGCCGTAGATGGTCGGGAACATCAGCGACATGCAGGCCGAGACTCCGACCAAGCAGTAGAGCCCAAGCATACCCGGGATGACGATCGTCCCAAGTGTCAACGCCCCGCCCCCTACCGCCAAAGCCAACAGGAGGCGGCCGGGACTCACGTACTTCAGCAGGAACGTGCAGATGAAACGGCTGCTCACGAAGATGACCATGGCGACGATGTTGTAACCTTGGGCAGTGACCTCGCTGAGTCCGAGCTCCATCGTCGCGTAGTGGATGATGAAGGTCCAACACATGATCTGAGCGCCGACGTAGAAGAACTGAGCGACGACCCCACCGACGTAACGGCTATTGCGGAAGAGCCTGCGGAGCGTGGGTCGCACATTGAGGGACCGGTCCTCCTCTCCGTGCGCCGGCATCCGAGTGATGGCGATGGCGACGAAGACCACCGCGATGACGAAGGCGATGCCGAGATACGGCGTTCGAACCACCGCCAGGTCCTGGGCGGTAAGGGCGGCTAGCTCATCCGCAGGCATCGCGCCCCGCTCCGCCGCGCTGGCCGGATCCAGCCGGGCCAGGATAAACTGCTGGGCGACGAACATCCCCAACAGCGATCCCATGGGGTTGAAGGACTGGGCGAGGTTCAACCGCCGCGTGGCGGTCGTCTCGGCCCCCATGGCCAGGATGTACGGGTTGGCGCTGGTCTCGAGGAAGGAGAGTCCGCAGGTGAGGATGAAGTAGGCCACGAGGAACGGCCAAAACACCATCATCATGCTGCCCGGGATGAAGAGCAGCGCTCCCGTGGCGTATAGCCCCAGCCCCACCAGCACGCCGGCCTTGTACGAGAAGCGCTTGATGAAGAGTGCCGCCGGAAAGGCCATGGCGAAGTAGCCGCCATAGAAGGCAAACTGCACCAACGATCCCTGGAAATTGCTCATCTGCAAGATCCGGGAGAACGCCTTCACCATGGGATTGGTGACGTCATTCGCGAAGCCCCAGAGCGGGAAGAGGATTGTGACCAGGATGAAGGGTAGGAGTATGTGGACCGGAACGACCTTCTTGGAGCCGTTCGCTTTCTCCATGTCGTTTCCTTTCAGGTCGGCTCGAATCCGTTGGCCTCACGACGCCGGAGCGGCGTGCACCCTATACTCGGTGGGATCGATGGCGACATCCAGGACAACCGGACGTCTTATCCGCGAGCTTTCTTCGACCGCCGCATCGAGATCGGACATGCTCTCGACACGAGCGCTCCAGGCGCCGAACGCTTCCGCCACGGCGGCAAAGTCGACGGCGCCGAAATCGACGCCGTAGTTCGGGTGCCCCTTGTACTTCTGCACGGCCCTGATCAAGCTCAAGCCACTGTCATTATATACGACGGTGATGACGTGAATGCCGTGTCTCACACACGTCTCGAGCTCGGTGAGCGTCATCCCGAACCCGCCGTCACCGGTCGTGCAAAGCACCGTCCTGTCGGGATGGAGGAGCTTGGCGGACATCGCCCCCGGCAAGCCGTAGCTCATCGATGACAGCCCGTTCGAGGTGAAAAACGTCAACGGCTCGTAGGTCCTCCACGCCTGCGAGGTCACGAACTTCACCGAGCCCACATCGGTGACGTGGATGGCGTCGCGCGGCAAGAGCTCCCGCAGCCGCAGCGTGACCTCGTAGGGGGACAGTCCCGATCGCAGTTCGTGCGCGGAGCGCAGCGCTGCGTCCAACTGGTCGGCGAATTCTTTCAACTCCGCGTCCGGCCACTCGCAGGAGCCCAGATCCATCTCACCCAGCGCGCCGAGAAGCTCGCCGAGACCACCGACGACCTCGTCGGCCGGGCTGTAGGCGCCCGCCGCTATCGAGACCGGACCGATCGAGATCAGCTTCATCGTCTGGTGCCAGATCTTGTCCGACTCGACCGGGTCGAATCCGATGCCGATGAGGAGATCGGCACGCCCGAAGAGCTCGACGATGACCTTGTCGGCGGCGACCCCGGCACATACGCCGGCGAACAGGGCGTGATCTTCAGGGAGGATTCCTTTCGCCTTCGGTGTCACGAAGACCGGGGCGCCGAGCTTCTCAACGAATCGTTGGACGTTGCTGCAGTCTCTATAGGGATCGAGGTCGAGCCCCAGTATCACCACGGGCCGTCGCGCATACCGGATGGCCGTGGCGATTCGCCCGAGGTCCTCTTCCGACGGGGGTGCGCTGTGCTGCGCCTCGAGTCGAACGCTGGCTTCGCCTTCAGCCGGCCGATCTGGCGATCGCCCTATATCGCTGGGCAGTGCGACATGGACCGGCCCCATGCGCGGTTGTACGGCCAGCTCGTAGGCGTGGCGCACTTTCCCCGCCGTGTCGGTTCCGTCCAGCGTGACCGACAGCTTGGTGAACGGCCGATAGATGGCGTTGAGATCCAGGTTCTGGTGAGTGGCGTAGGGTCGCGCGGACTCTGCGATCGATGCGGAAACCGCGATAACGGGCGAGCGATCCAGGTACGCGTTGGCAACGCCGAGCGCCATGTTGAGCGCGCCCGGCCCCAGCGTCGACACGCAGACGCCGGGGCGGCGCTGGATCTGGCCGGTGACGTCGGCCATAAAGGCCGCGTTCCCCTCGTCTCGCGTCAGCACGAACTCGATGCCGAGCGCGCGACACGCCTCGACAAGGTCGAGGACCTCGCCGCCCGGCAGGCCGAACATCCGCTCGACACCGAGCTCCGAAAACGTCTGCGCCATGACCTCCGCGCTAGTTGGCATGCGAACGCTCCCCCTTTACACGCTGCTCGCCTTGGTCTTCGACCAGACGACGCCAGCGGTCGTCAACGCGGCCAACAACCCACCGGCGCCTACCGCCAGCATCGGCTGTGTGACCGCTACCAGAACGAGAATCATCAGGTACAGAATCACCACTGCGACCGGCATCCAGGGATAGCCCGGCACGCGGTAGGGGCGCGGTTCATCGGGATGCAGCGCACGGAGTCGGAAGAGCGCGATCAAAACCATCGCGTCAACCGAGATCGCCACGAACATCATGAACTGGATCAGGAACTCGAACGAGCGCGTCATCGCCAGCAGGAAGACCAGGGCGGTAATCAGGAACAGACCGCCCAACGGAGTGCCGCCACCCGACACCCGGACGAGGCCCGCCGGTGCCAGACCTCTACGCGCCAGTCCATAGACCACGCGCGGCACGCTCAGGAAGTTCACGTTCAGGCTGCTGATCAGGATGACCAGCGCGGTGATCGTGATGAAGGTGCGCCCACTCTCGCCGAAGGCTACCGCCACCGCGTCGGCGGCGACGAGCGGCGACCCTGACATCTCTGCGGGCGACAGCGCGCTCAAAAACGCCAAGTTGATCGCCAGATACAGTACTGCCACGGCCACCGCTCCGAGGACGAGGATCCTCGGCAGTAATCTGCCCGGCTCGCGGATCTCCTCCGCCATCTTGATGGCGTCGTCCCAGCCGTAGTAAGTGAACGAGATCGAGAGGTAGGCGAGGGCGAACCCCAGCAGCAGTCCGCGCTCGGGCGTGACCGTCGCGCCGGGTTCCCACGATGCAGCGGCGCCGCCAGTCAGCCCGGCACCGATGATGACCAGGATGAGGACGACCTTCGCCGTCGTGGCAATGTTCTGAAAGACCCGACCCGCCTGGAGCCCCATGAGATGGAGCAGGAAGTAGGCGAGTACCGCGGCTGCGGCCCAACCGCGGATCGCACCCAAGCCGGTGAGCAGGATCAGGTACTCGCCGATCACGATGGCCTTCGACGCCGCCGGGAACCCACCGCGCGTGACGATCACCTCGCTCCAGCCGGCGACGAAACCGCCCAACGGCCCGAACGCCTGCCTGGCGTAGGCGAACTTGCCGCCAGCCTCCGGGTACATCGCCGCCATCTCGGAGAAGACCATCGCGGAGAGGAGCGCGATCACGCCACCGGCGACCCAGGCCAGCAGTATGGGCCACGGCCCACCCAGATAGCCAGCGATCAGCCCGGGGGTACGGAGGATCCCAACGCCGATGACCAGCCCGACCCCAACAGCCAGCCCGTCCCACACGCCGAGAATTCGCTTAAGGCCCGGGCCGCTCACACGTCAGGCTCGTGTGTTAGGGTTGTGGCCTGTTCAATGCGGCAACTGCATCGCATCGAGCACCGCCGTCGCCAGCTCGGCGCGCAATC
Organism: Gemmatimonadales bacterium; assembly: GCA_050053635.1. Classification (GTDB taxonomy): domain Bacteria; phylum Gemmatimonadota; class Gemmatimonadetes; order Palauibacterales; family KS3-K002. Next base: position 4,932 of record JASFTI010000036.1, on the reverse strand, counting down.
CCTCGAGTACACTCGCAAGTCGCGGATCGTCGATCAGGTTTCGCGTCTCGTAGGGATCTTCGACCAGGTCATATAGCTCGCCTTCGTCGGGGTGCTGCATCCAGTGCACGTACTTGTAGCGGCTGGTTCGGATGGCCCGGTAATCCATATCGACCAGCCAGGGGAAGGGGTTTTCGTACGTGTAGAACTCGATCAGAACCGATCGACGCCAGCCGCGGGCATCACCCTGCAGCAGCCGCACGAACGAGCGGCCTTGAATGTGATCGCCGATTGGCGCGCCCGCGATTTGCAGCACCGTCGGCGCGATATCCACAGAGACGACGAGCTTGTCGATCTGCGAACCGGCTCCCGCCACAACAGGGTACCGCACGATCATGGGCGTGCGGATCGATTCCTCGTACGGAAGACGTCGCTCGATCGAGAGACCGTGCTCGCCGTAGAAGAATCCGTTGTCGCTGGTGAACAGAATGAAGGTCTGGTCCAGGATGCCGCGCCGCCCCAGGGCAGCGACCATTCGGCCCAGCCCCTCGTCGACGGCCAGCAGCATCTCGGCGCGCCGCCGGATCGTCTCCTCACTCGTGCCCGGATCGAGCTCACCCTCACCGAACATCTCGACCATCTCCGGCGAGCTCTTGTTCAGTAACGCCCGGCGCAGCGCCGGCTTGTCGGTCAACTCGTCGAGCGATGAGATGACGTTCGCCCGGCGGGGCAGGATGTTCTCCTCGTAACGGCCCTGGTGCCGTGGCGCCGGCACATAGCCGCGCGGAACGGAGAGGTCTACGGAGCCGTCGTCGAGTTGCCGAGCGTCGGGGTGGATCGCCTTGTGTCCTATGTATAGGAAGAACGGAACCGCGCGATCGCGCTCGATGAACGCTACCGCACGGTCGGTCAGGACATCGGTAATGTATCCCTCGACCGTGTGGATCCGCCCGTCCTCGTATAGCTCAGGATCGATGGTGCGCCCCTGCCCCGGGATGGCCGCCCAGTAGTCGAAGCCCGGCCTGGGTGTGGGATCGTTGCCCATGTGCCACTTGCCGAGGAAAGCAGTCTCGTACCCCTCGGACTGCAAAGCCCGCGGGAAGGTCTGCAGACGATGGCTCGCCCGATTACGCGCCACGTTGTCGATGATCCCGTGGCGTGACGGGTACTGGCCCGTCAGGATACTGGCGCGATTCGGCGAGCAGAGCGGTACGGCGTGAAAGGCGTTGGAGAATCGGGCGCCCTCACGCGCCAGTCGGTCGATGTGCGGCGTCTCGAGATAGGGATGCCCGGCGATCCCCAGTTCGTCCCAGCGCAGGTCATCGACTACGATGACGATGATGTTGGGGCGCCGGCCCGGATCGACCGAATACCCGCTCGCGTCCTCGGCGTCGCGCGATTGGCACGCGCCGAGCGACAGCAGCCCCGCTGTCAGAACGGATCGAAGTATGGATCGGAACATGGCGGACACACTCCAGTTCAACCGTCGTCGCTACCCTCCACGACGATCTCATCCACGAAGAGCCACGCTTTGCCCCCTGCCCCGGGATGCCATTCCGGGCATTGCCCCAAATTCCGCGCGCGAACGCGAACGTACCGCACCGGTCCGGCGTCGACCTCCGCCGCTATCCGCTGCGTTCCGGTTCTGGGGTCCGCCTCCAGCACGACCGACGCCTGACCCACGCTCTCCCAGTTCTCGCCGTCCTCCGACACCGCGAACTCCACCCATGGCGGCAGGAAGATCCATGAGATCTGGGCCCGCAGACAGTCGAGGCCGATCCTCCGCACGGTCCGCGCAGCCCCAAGATCGATCACCGCCTCCAGGTTCTCGCCCTCGAACCCCAGCCAGCGTTCATCGTGGTGGTCGCGACTGCCGAGCTTGCCGTCCGTCAGAGACGACGGACCTTGCCCTGGGTACCTGGGACTGGGGGGAGTAGTCAACGTCACCGACGCGCCTACAGCCAGATGTGTCACCGTCTCGGGCCGGTCGAACCCGCTTCGGCCCGGCGGCCGCACCTCTGTGCCTCTCCGATCGGTCAACCGGTCGCCCAAGGCCTCGCGGACCGAATCGGCCAGAGCATCGAGCCGCTGAACGATCTCCGGGTGATCCGCCGAGACATCGGTGGTCTCACCGATGTCGTTCTCGAGGTCGTAGAGCGCAGCCGGCACAGTGGGAAAGGCATAAGGGCCCGGAAGACCGTCGTTCCCTGGCTCGACGCCCACGTACGACCGGGTACGATGCTCGTAGACGCGCTTCCACTTGCCCTCGCGCACGGCCCGCAGCTCGCCGCCGTAGTAGTAGTAGAATCGGTCGCGGGGATTCGCCGACTCGTCGCCCTCCAATAGCGGCAGGATGCTGACGCCGTCGATGGTAAGCTGCGGCAGCGGCGCGCCGGTGATCGCCGCCAAGGTGGGAAGGATGTCGATGGTCGAGGCCATCTTCCTGCTAATCAATCCCGCTTCGATCCGCCCGGGCCAGCGCATGATCGCCGGCACCCGCACCCCGCCCTCGAACGCCGTGCCTTTGCCCTCGCGAAACGGACCCGCGGACCCCGCATGATCCCCGAAGTTGAGCCAGGGACCGTTATCGCTGGTGAAGATCACCAGCGTGTTCTCCGCCAGGCCGTGGCGATCGAGAGCCGCCAGTACCTGGCCCACGGACCAGTCGATCTCCTCGATCACGTCACCGTACATGCCCTGGGCGCTGTGGCCCTTGAACTTTTCCGAGACGCCCAGCGGCACGTGGGCCATCGAGTGGGCCAGGTAGAGGAAGAAGGGCTCATCCTTGTGCCGCTCGATAAAGCTCACCGCCCGCTCCGTGTACCGCGTGGTCAGCGTGCCCTGACCCTCCAGATCGTCGATCGTCTCCACCGTCTCGTTGCCGTCGACGAGCGGCAGCGGGGGGTAGCTCGCCTTGTTACCGCCGGTCGCCGGTCGACCGTCGTAATCGATGGGCCACATGTCGTTGGAATAAGGCAGGCCCAGATACTCGTCGAACCCGTGTTGCAGGGGGAGGAACTCCTCGAGATGCCCCAGATGCCATTTACCGATCACGCCTGTGGCATACCCCCGCTTCTCGAGCATCTCGGCAATCGTTTCCTCGTCGGGATTGATGCCGACCTCGGCAAAGGGACCGAGTGCCCCGCGGATCGACACCCGCTGCGCGTAGGAGCCCGTGAGCAGCGATATCCGGGACGCCGAGCACACGGCCTGACTGACGTAGAAGTCGGTGAAGTGCATGCCCTCGGAGGCTAGTCGGTCGAGATGCGGCGTGGTGAAGCCTGTGGCTCCGTAGACGCCCACATCGGAGTAGCCCTGATCGTCGGTGAAGATGATCACGATGTTGGGGGTGCTCTCGGTCCGAGAGCAGCTGACAGCCAAGCCGGCCGACAGCGCCAGGGCGGTGGCTGCCAGGCGATTCAGAAAGCCCCGTCGGGAACGATGGTTCGTCATCGACCAGTCATCCTCTCGTTTTCACTCCTGTCATGCCGACGGCGCGAATGCGGAGTGAGTCCTGGCTCATACGATCGAGAACACCCTGCAAGCCCTGTCTGATCCGACGTACTTCTCCCGTCAGCTCCTCATCGGGTACATGGTGCTGTTCTTCGGGATCCTCCGCGATGTGATAGAAGGATCCATCCGCATAGAGCTTCCACTCTCTGTTATGCGCAAGGCGGCGATCGGGGAAGTTGCCCCAATTCGGCGCGTAGTGGCAGAACACCCAGGAGCGCACCGTGCCCGCGGTTCCGAGGAGTTGCGGAAAGAAGCTCAGCCCGTCTGCTATGAGGTCTTCCGACCACCGCTCGACCTGTGCGGCATCCAGCAGCGTAGGCAAGAAGTCGGTGAAATCGATGAGGTTGTCGTTCACCTGGTCTGGCTCGATGGCCGAGGGCCAGCTCGCTATGAGGGGCACGTGCGTGCCCGCCTCGGTGGTGTACCCCTTGCGCCCCTGGACTACCCTGTCCCCCAGCCGGGAGGTGACGTCGCGATCGGTGCCGTTGTCGGCAGTGAAGATCAGTAAGGTGTGCTCACGCAGCTCCAGTCGCTCCAGTTGCCGGACGATCCGCCCGATCACGTCGTCCAAGTAGGCCACGTGGCTGGCGAAGTATCTGGGGTCGTTGAGTCCGTCCCCCGGGTCGAATGTGGCATAGTCTGGATCATCCGGCGTAGGTTGAAAGGGTTCGTGCGGAAGCACCATCGGGTAGTAGAGAAAGAAGGGCGCGTGCTGGTGACGCTCCAAGAACCGCTCGATGTACTCGGCGAACACGTCAGGCCCGTACCTCCCGGGGTGCACGCCGGGTGATCCGTCAACGATCTCGAGGTAGGGATCCTTATAGCGTGAGCCACGCGCCTCGACCTGCCACAAGGCGTATTCATCGAAGCCCGCCTGTCGTGGCAGGGTTCCGACCCGACCACCCGCCAGGGCGCGCTGCCGCTCGTTGCCGAACAGCTGCCACTTGCCAACCACAGCGGTGCGGTAGCCGGCCGCCTGCAGAAGGTGGGCGACGGTGCGTTCTTCGGGATCCAACAAACCGAAGCCGATGTAGTTGCGGAAGTTGTACTGGCCGGTCATCAGCTGGACCCGCGTGGGAGTACAGAGTGGGGTCGCGTAGGCCTGCGTAAAGCGCATACCCGAGCGGGCGAGCGCGTCGAGATGCGGCGTCCGATAGGAAGTGCCCCCGTTCACCCGCAGCGTCTCGTAGCCCAGATCGTCGGCCATGACCAGGATGATGTTGGGGCGTTCACGAGGAGGGCGTTCGGGTCGGCAGGCCACTCCCGAGCCGACGACAATCACCGCAAGGAGCAACCAGCAACGTGCCATGCTCGGATTGTATCGTTGTGAGCTCATGGCTCCCCCGAATAGCCCTTTAGGCAGACGGCCCACGCCCAGAGCCCGGGAATCTCCCGGTAAGTGATGTCCGAGAAGTTCACGTACAGCGTGTCGCCCTGATA
>JASFTI010000035.1:0-16880 GCA_050053635.1 Gemmatimonadales bacterium | reverse complement strand
CGATCATCTCGCGCTTGCTCCTCTCGATAAAGAAGCTGCGGCCGGCCTGAAGGTACGAAGGATACACCTGCACTCCCCGGTAACAATAGCATGCTCCACGGATCTTGTACGTGGACCCCGTAGGAACCACCTTACCCGCGCCGGCCCTCGCGGAGATGTAGTTCATCGCCTTGATCGCCACATCGCCCATCAGCATGACAGCTTGCAGATTCGGGAAGAGAGCGAGCTCCTGCTCGAGCAGCTGAGAGCACTCCTTGATGGTCCCGGCCTTGATACCGTAACCCGTTTTGCCGCACTTCACAGCCGTTGTCAGATAGACACCGAGCCTGAGTATCTCACGAACCGAGGAGACATCGGCACCGGCATCACGGAATGCCTGTACGGTCGTCTCCGCAAACAGCGGCTCGCCCTTCGCATAGTAGTAATCGCCCAGGTCGGCCGGAGCAGCCTCCGATATCATCGCGATCCTTACTTCCTTGGGCTCGACCTCTATGCCGGGAACGATATAGCACTCGTGCCTGACGTCGGCGCACGGAAACCTCTCACAGCTAACGCACTTGCTCACCCGCATGATCTAACCCATCCAGAATCCCTTGCGGTGCGAGATGCCCAGCACCTTGTGGCACTCCGAGCAAAAATAGAGGTAGCGCCTGCCGAACATCCCCTTAAGCTGGCGGTACCAGACGGTTCTCAATGCCCGCTCACAATGCGGGCACAGCGGTTGAACCTCGCTACGTTCCTGAATCTCAAGCATGGTCGTCTTCCTCGTCTAAAGACCTATCCAAGCGGCGCTCATGCTCAATCATGGCGTACTCGTCGAGCAGTTCGCCGGCGTGGCGTGTCGGGCTCGCCGAAGACGGCCTCGTCATACTCCCGCCAGTCCTGCAGCAGCTCCGAGACCTTCGTGTCGGGTAGCTGCTCCAGCAGCTGAGCGTAGCTCTCGAACAGCAGGTCGAAGATCAGGCCGGGCCTGCATCCGGCGAACGGTGCGAACTCGATGGCTCCCAATTTCTGACCGCCGCTACTAGAAGGAAAACTGCTGCCGCCAGGAGAATCGGTGAAGAGTAAGTCCCTGGCACGACTTCTCCCAGTACCAGCGACCAGATGAAGTGTATGCCGGCGTTCAACACCATGAGGACCGATAGTGCGACCGCAAAAGGCCTCATCGGGCGCGCGCGCCGGAAGACGAAAGGGGACAGGGCCAGAAGTATGATCACGCCGACGATCAGGCCGATCAGCCAGACCTCGAAGGAGAACGTCGGAGGTCGAACCATGGACAGCCGCTCACGGATCGCCAGTGCGGCCGGGTTCCAGTACGACAGGAACCCGTGCAGCGCCTCATCCAGCACGTGCAGACCCAAGGCGAACGCGAGGTTGACCCACGCAACGCCGGGAGTCGTAAGGACCGCCAAACGACCGGTCTTCATCGATACCTCGCTGATCAGCTGTTTAGGGCGCTACAGTTCCAGTTCCGACTGAAAGGCGATTACCGCACGGCCCGCCACCCGGACCTGCTTGGGCGTCGTCCCCTCCGCCTCCACCATAACCTCTACGACCCCCGACCGGCCCAGCGCTTCACCCTGTCGGGCCCGGAACGTCAACGTCCCGCCCTCCGCAACCGCCAACCCGTGCCTGACCAGGTACGCGCCCAGCGGACCATTGGCGTTCCCTGTGACGGGGTCCTCGGGGATCCCGATCGCCGGCGCGAACATCCGCCCGTAGGCGCGGACGTCGGACGCGTCCGTTGCCAACGTGAACACGAAGTACCCGTTACATCCGAGGCGATCGCTGATCTCCGTTAGTCGTGCCGCATCGGGTACCAGCGAGTTGAGCGTGTCCCGCGAGTCGATCCCCACCAGGACCTTGGAATGGCCGGTCGAGACGATCTGGATCGGACAGCGCTCATCCAGCGAGCCGGCAACCAGGCCGAGCGCCGCCACGATTTCATCTACGCGCGCCGAGTCGAGCGGCTCGCCGAATTCTATCGCCCCCTGCGTCATCACGATCCGGTAGCCCGAACCGTCGCGCACTACTTCTACCGGCAGGATGCCGGCCCCGATCTTCTGGACCACCGTACACGAGGGCAGGTCGTGCTCCACCGCCCGTACGTAGTGTGCGGCGATCGTCGCATGCCCACAGGAAGGCACTTCCGTGGTCGGCGTGAAGAATCGCACCACCACGTCATGGTCCGGCGCGTCGGGTGGGTGGATGAACGCCGTCTCGGAGTTGTTGAGCTCACGAGCGATCGCCTGCATCTCCACCGCGCCGAGCCCGTCGGCGTTCGGCACGACCCCCGCAGCATTACCCCGGAACTTCTCGGTCGTGAAAGCGTCGACCTGGTAGAGTCGGTATGTCGTCATCGTCTTGCCAGAACAGTCACAGGCCGGCGAGCAGCGGCGTTACCTCTCCAGTCGGCCATAGCGCTCGAGGATCGACTGTAGTCGCTCGTGCGGGATCGCGTAGACGCGGTTCCCGTTGATCCCCTCCATCGTACGCGCGGCAACCATCGCGTTGACGATCGCCTCCTCTACCGCTCCCACCGTCGCCTCGAACAACGGTGTCATCCGAGCGTTCGGATGCATCTCTACCGTCGTCACCTCGCTGTCGTGCCACCCCTGCTCGTTCGCCGTCGAGAACGCGATGAAGATGTCGCCCGACCCGTTGCTCGCAATCCCCCCGACCCGCCCGATACCCATCGGCACGCGCCGCGCCAGCCGCTTCAGTTGATGCGGTAGCAGCGGGGCGTCAGTTGCCACGACCACGATGATCGATCCGGATCCTCCATCGCCGCCCGCGCCACCGTACTCCGGCATCAGGTCCGTGATCTCGTCACCAACCGGCACCCCGGCGATCCTCAGACCGCGCCTGCCGCCGTAATTGCACTGCACCAGCACGCCGATCGTGTAATGGCCGACCAGTCGCGAAGCGGTCCCGATCCCGCCCTTGAACCGATGACAGATCATCCCGGTGCCGCCACCTACGTTCCCTTCCGGCACCGGGCCCGATGTTGCCCTCGCCAAAGCCTGGAAGGCGTGCTCCTTCCTGACGTGGAACCCGTTGATGTCGTTCAGCGTGCCGTCCCAGGTCTCGGCGACGACGGGCAGCGACCACCACACCCTCCTACCCAGCCGGTCATAAGCCCGGCGATCTCGCATCCACTCGATCACCGCGTCGTGTACCACACCCACGCTGTGCGTGTTGGTGATCATCACAGGACCTTCAAGAAAGCCCGATTCCTCCACCCACGTCGTCCCCGTCATCTCCCCGTTGCCGTTCAACGAGTACCAGCCCGCGAAGACCGGCACGACCTCCCTGCCACGCGGTAGGATCGCGGTAACCCCGGTGCGAATCGGTCCCCGCCCCACCTCCAACGCGCCCTCCCCTTCAACCAGCGTGACGTGTCCCACTTCCACACCCGCCACGTCGGTGATCGCGTTCAGAGGGCCCGGCTCTCCGTCGAATGGGACTCCGAGGTCGCGAGCCCGGGCCGATTGAGCGCTCGCGACGCTCGCCGACGTAACCGCCAGAGCCAAACAAAGAGGGCAAATGGACCGTAGCATTGAAGGACCTTCCTTCTTGAGTAGAAGCGCACCTCGACGTCAGGTCGAGTCGGCAAGGTCTTTCCAGTTCCACCACTTGAGGAGCTCTGCATCGTGCTCTCGATGGCCGGCATAGTAAACAGCGCACCGAAACACGTAGAGCACGCACCGATCGACGGGCGCACCACGGAGTGTACAGAGCCGCCGGTACAGTTTCTCCGGATCGGCCTTGTGCAGGTCGGCGACACCTCGCACACCCAGATCACGCAAATCGCGAGCCAGACTCGGGCCGACACCGGGAATCCTCTGCAGCTCTAGAAGCTGGAATTCAGTTGCCATGCTGTGGCCACTTTCGACTAAATGCTCGTCAACGCGCTCAGCCCTGCTCTATTGGACGGGCCTCTCTCATCCGAAGCACAACCCGCGAGTAATGCCAGAGCCAGCACGAGTTGGGCTCTGATCATGCCCGGTGAGCCGCAAATGATTAACTCACTTCCAGCTGCCTCTCCCTGCCGTTCGCTCGGCTTCAACAATGAGGTCCAACTGACCGATCACCCTTCACCCTCATCTACCACCGCAATACAATCGATCTCGACTCGCGCACCGAGGGCGAGCCCGCTGCCGGCTACCGCACTACGCGCCGGCTTCTTCTCACCGAAGAACGTCCCGTAAACCTCGTTCATGCGCGGCCACTCGTCGATGTCGGCCAGGAAGATCGTGCATTTAACTATCCGATCCAAGCTCGACCCGTGCCGCTCGAGTACCGTTCGTATATTCTCCAGCGTCTGTCTCGTCTCTTCCGCGATACCACCAGACACCAGCTCGGCCTTGCCGGGAACGTTCCCGATTTGACCCGACAGGTACAGGACATTTCCAACGCGAACCGCCTCCGAGAACGGTAGGTCCAGCGCATCCAGCTCGGGTGAGCTCAGGTGAACGATATCTGATTTCCGTCGCTCACTCGTATCACCGCATGAGAGGGCAAGCGCCGAGAGAGCCAAAATGGCGAGAACTTCGCAGGAAAACTTGTCCAAAGGTCACCCCCCCTCGAGTCGTTGAAATCATCTAATTGCCTAGCGACATGCGGTGCCCACCGTGAACGAGCAGCAGCTGCCCGGTGACCCAACCAGCTTGCTCGGAAGCAAAGAAAACGACCGCGCCGGCTATGTCCTCCGGCCGACCGACCCTCCGCAACGGGATATCCTCGACCAGGTCGCCCTCCAACTCCGGCGCGATGTAGCCCGTCTGAACCGGTCCCGGAGACACGATATTCACCGTGATGCCAAAGGGGCCCAACTCCGCGGCAGCACTGCGACTGTACGATTCCAGCGCATGCTTGCTCGCTCTGTACGAGACCTCGCCGGGACAGCCTCTCGAACAGTCCGCGCTCACGTTGATGATGCGGCCCCAGCGGCGCTCACCTCGGAGGTGTCTGCGGGCGAACTCCGACATCAGCAGGACCGCAGCCCGCGTGTTCACCGCGAAGTGTCGGTCGATGCTCTCTGTGGTGACAGCCGACGTGATGGGCCCCTCTGCCCAGAGAGCCCGGCCGCTTTCCCCAAGACTATCCTGAGGCAGGAACGTGTCAGCCTCATAGTCCGCGGCGTTGTTAACGAGAATGTCCACCGGCCCGATCGCCTGCTCCGTCCGATCGTAGAGCTCGGGGATCACAGCCGGATCGGCGAGGTCCGCCTCCCACGAGTCGGCCTTGCCTCCTCGGTCGCGAATCGTTCGAACGATCTCGTCGGCGGATGCGGCCTGCATGGCCATATAGAACTCCAAGCCGGGATCGCCCGGGGTATCGTTCTCGGGCTTCGACTGCTCTTTTGCGTTTGCCGATTGACGGTAGTAATGGAGGAACACCGCCACGCCTTGCGCGGCTAGTGCCTTAGCAGTGGCCGCCCCGATCCCATGAGGGTTGTTACCGCCGGTGATCAAGGCGACCCGGCCCGTCAGCTCAGGATCGATCATTCCTAAATGTCCTTTCGGAAGCAGCGGACCAGACCGACATCGGTAGACCCGAGAGCGCGGTGAACAGCGCTGCCGTCTAACGGGCCCGGCACCAACCGCGGCGCCAAGCGCCGCTAGCTGCTTCCAAGCGGTTGAGAATGGCGAAGACTCGCGCGCGCCGCCCGCGAACAGCCCGACCGCCAATCGCAAGCGATGACAATCTAAGGAAGCGGAGCACGTGAGAAAGGCTCGCTGACATAGCAGTCGCTTTTGTGTTCTTGCAGACGGAGTCGGCGCTCTTCAATATGGTGAGCCAGGCACGCCATGACGAAACAAAGGATACGACTGGTCCACTGGAACGCCGCAGAGGCCCGCGAGAGGGCGGCGAACCTGCGAGCCGCTGGCTACATCGTGAACTACAGGCAGGTCACACCGGAGACGTTCAGAGAGTTGCGGCGAAACCCTCCCGACGCCGTTGTCATCGACCTCAGCCGGATCCCGTCACATGGCCGCGACGTAGCGCTGGGCATCCGCGGCTCTAAGACCACACGTCACATACCTATCGTCTTCGTCGCAGGCGATGCGAAGAAGGTAGCGGGCATCAAGACGCTACTGCCGGATGCCGAGTACACCACGTGGCGACGCATGCGCAGCTCGCTGAAGCGCGCTATCACCACCCCCCCGACGGAACCCGCTGTCCCCGCGTCGAACCTGGCCGGCTATTCCGGAACGCCGCTGGTCAAGAAACTGGGGATCAAGGCGGGCCACAAAGTCTCTCTGGTCGGCGCGCCGGCCGATTTCGAGAAGACACTCGGCGCGCTGCCCTACGGCGTGCAGCTGCGACGCAGGCTCAGCGCCGCCGACTTGATCATCTGGTTCACCAAATCGCGAGCCGACCTGCAGCGTCGGATCGCGGCGCTGGCGACGAGAATCGGCGACGGCGGGATGTGGATCGCCTGGCCGAAGCAGGCGTCCGGTGTCTCGACCGATCTCACGCAGAACGACGTGCGCCGGGTGGGACTAGCCAACGGGCTTGTCGACTACAAGATCTGCGCGATCGATGCGACATGGTCGGGGCTGAAGTTTGCGCGTCGCAAATCCAGGTAGCCGCCAACGCGGCTGGCGCGCCACGACCACCGCCCTATATTGGGTAGATCTTCCTTCGCATGTCTGAAGGGCGGCACGCGGCTGCCGGCTACAGGGCGCGTTCAGCGGCCGGCCCTCACGCAGCGCGGGCGAGCCCGTGCGAAACGCGAGGAGGTACCCATGGTTCCCTTGCTGTCGTTATGGCTGCCGATCCTTCTATCGGCGATCATCGTTTTCGTGGCGAGCTCTATCATCCACATGTTCCTACCCTATCACCATAACGACGTGAAGAAGGTGCCCGCCGAGGAAGGCGTGATGGATGCGCTCCGTAACTTCGATATTCCCCCAGGCGATTACATGGTCCCTCGTGCCATGGGCTCGCAGGAGATGAAAGATCCCACGTTCATCGAGAAGATGAACAAGGGTCCGGTCGTCGTCTTCACGGTCATGCCGAAAGGCCCGCCGGCGATGGGCAAGAGCCTAGTGCAGTGGTTCGTCTACTGCGTCGTCGTCAGTATCTTCGCCGCCTACATCGCCGGCCGCGCGCTGGGTCCCGGCGCCGACTACTTGGCGGTCTTCCGCTTCGCCGGCGCCACTGCATTCGTCGGCTACGCTTTGGCGATATGGCAGAACTCGATTTGGTGGAAACGCGCCTGGAGCACGACGGTCAAGTCGACCTTCGACGGGCTGGTGTACGGGCTGTTGACTGCCGGTACGTTCGGATGGTTGTGGCCGTCCTAGCCGGTGCCCGCTCACCCAATGCCGGCCCCCGACTGAGAGCGCTCTCTCTGTAGACCACGTAACGATCAGTAGCGTCCGGCATCTTCGACGAAATGATACTCGCCATCGATGACGCCCGAAGCCTCTCCGGCTCTGGCAGCCTCGGGGTTATTGATAAACTCCAGAGCCTTTTCTGTACTGGCGATCTCGAACAGAAAGAAGACGTTGTTGGGTTCCTCAATGCTGCGCCAGATATTGACTAGTCGAAGGCCAGCATCGTAGTGAGCCTCCGCGTGAGAAGAGAACACAGTCTTCCACTGTTCGAAGTCCGCCACGCGATTGCGACACAGCATGTAAGTCATGAGACCCTCTCGGTCGGTGCACCGGCGCAGGTCATCCCGTTCCCCCAGAAATCGAGCTTGGGAGGTCGTCGACCTGGCTCAGCTTGCCGCTGAGCATCTGTAGGTGCTCTGGAACCTCGATCTCGTATTTGGTGGCCGCCGGACCCAGAGCAGGATGCCAGCGCCGACTACGATCCAGAACGCGGTCACGCTTAGCCACGAGCTATCTGACAGGACGAGGGGCAACACCCAGAGCACCACGAGGACGACCCCGCCCGGAATGAGCACGTTCGGTCCCCGACGCAGGCCCGACTCGAGATCGCGGATCCAGCGGCCTAATAGTCGCCGCTCCGCAGCTGTGAGCGGGCGCAGCGACGATTCAAGCATTCGCTCTCGACCGTACGATCCTCGTGACCAAAATGACAACGCTGATTACCAGCGCTCCCACCATCAATCCCCGGACACCGTCCGCTGCGACATGTGTTGGGATACCCTCTTCGGGAACCGTGCTGCGGCCGGCCAGGTGCACGTACAGGTGGATTCCCATCCCGAACACTCCCCCGATGGCCAGTCCGGCGGCCACCCACAAGGCGCGCGCTTCACTCTTAAGCCACATCGCCAGCAGTCCGCCGAGCACAGAAACACCGGCGGGGATCGGCACCGGCTGGAGAATCATATCCGCCAGCAGCAACAGTACGGCTGCACCGACTAGAGTTACCGCGATTCGTGAGAGTTGCTTCATCGGCTCTCGCAGGGCTGTCCAGTCTCGGGCCGGACAGCGGCGACCTACTCAGCCGCCCAGTCGCTGCAGATACTCGACGGTCCGAGCAAACGCATCAAGCGCTCCCGGTTCCGAGTAGCTCGGGCTGGTCGGCAAGTTGAACGCGTGGTGCGCGGCGGGATAGAGGTGCAACTCCACTTCGCCACCCTGCGCCTGCACCGAGTCGCGCAGTTCATAGGCGAAGCTCATAGGCGACCGCGTTGCGAACTGTGGCTCGCCACTGCAGCCACCTCCGTAGCTTGTCCTCCGAGCCGACCGCCGCGGGCCCCGTCTCGGCTATATAGTCGAGAGCCAGGGTGACGAAGCCAGAATCCGCCAGCGTTCTCGCAAGATCCCCGTACGACGGCCGCCAACCCGCAGCACCCGGAAGGAGAATCACTCCCGCGTGCGGTCCTGGCGCACCCGCGATCTCGAGAACGCCCCATACGGCCGGGGCGACCTCTGGACCCGAGAGCCGCTCGGGCTCCTGGCAGTCCCCGGAAACGGCACCCCATCCTACCGCGACCGTTCCCGCCGGCTCCAATACAGTCGCTTCAACAGCTGGATCTGACCGACGTGGTAGAGATCATGACTCACAACGCCGAACAGGAGGTCCACCAGCCGGTAGTTCCTGGAGCCCGGTGCCGCCTCGTCTAATCTGCGCGGATCAAACGCGCGGACCGCGTCCAGCAAATTCGCGTGCTCTGAGCGCAGCAACGCGCGATCCGCCTTCCAGTGCGACGTGTCCGCCGGCTTGGGCACGGCCGGCCAATCAGCCGGCGATCGCGGAAACGTTCCCTGCGGCAAGGCCTCGAGATGCCGGCGCACCGCGTACTTCCAATAGGCCAGATGCAGCGCCAACTCCCAGATGGAATGCCGCCCACGACCGGGTCGCCAAATGGCCTGCTCGGGCGTGACACCCCGCAGGCAACCGGCGACTGAAGCGCCGCCGTACCACAACCGTCTGCCGGTCGGCGGATCGATGAGATCGAGAATCTCGCGGAGGCGGGGATCGCTCACTGCTCGCTCCTCCTAGCCACGTAGCCAGCCGGCACCTCGACTGTGGTTCATGCCCGAAGCGAATCGTGCGACCGTCGGGCGCAGCGGCCCCTAAACGGCGCTTCCTCTCTCGTCGAGCCAGCGCCTCATTACCTCCAAGGCGAGCCCGATGTTGCCGATCTGGCAGTGATTGTGGGCGTGGTCTTTCTCGGTGAACACCCTGTCCGTCACCGACCTTGCCGAGGTCAAGCGCCGCACTTGCGCCTGATGAAGCCTGAAGGGGATGAAATGGTCGTTTCGTGAAGCGAGGATCAGCACATCCTGTCTCACCCGGTCCGAATGGAGGTTATCCTCGTTCAGCTGGAAAGCGAAATCCAAAGCCGCCATCGGCTCATCGACGTCGAAGACGTACATCATGTGGCTGATGTTCCATGCCTCCATGCCACCCCTACGTATTTGCCAGCGCGATACCTTGTTCGTTGTCTCGCGCAGATGGTCACGAAAAAACTTGAGCAGCCACGTGCCCCGGGTCACCTTTCGATAGTCGTGAGCGTGCCCCGATGCAATTACTCTTTTCACCCGTCCCTCGAAGGCCGCCGCTCTGAGAGCGAAATATCCTCCCATCGAGAGACCGACCAGCGTCACATCCTCCAGATCGAAATGGCTCAAGACCGATGCGACGGGCGCTTCCCAGCGGTAATCGAGCGGCAGCTCACTTTTGCGCCGGGCCGCGCCCTGGCCGGGCCCGTCAAAGCCGACGACACGGTACCCGTACCGCTTGAAGTACAACATTAGCGAGTAGAACTCCTCGATGAACGAGTCGTAGCCCCCGTGCAAAACGATGGTCCCATTCGGCTTGCCCACCGGCTCGACAACGATGGCAGGTAACACATACTCGCCGTATGGTACCTTGACCCTCTCCATCTCCTGATCCTCAAAGGCTCGATAGAAGAGCTCGGAGAACTTGTCGTACAGCGTCTCCTTATCCGGGTCGTCGGGGAACGTGTAGAACTCGGCCGCCCGGTAGTAGAAGGCTGCGTTGACCAACCTATCCTCCGACAGCGCCTGCGTCGCCAGCCGGAGCATCTCCGTCTTCCATTCCTCGAACGTCCCAATCCTCTTCCCCGCTTCCCGTAAATCCTCGAATCGGGCGTACCCCAGGGAATACGGCCGGTTCAGCTGGAAGTTGTATAACTGGTCCCTGTGAAACCGATGGTACCCCACGGGAAACGTCAGGCCGCTGACTAGTTCAGACTTCATTGGATAGGCCGCAGATTAAAGGACAACAATCCGTAAGCCGCCACGCGGCTCACTCCGATCGCCCGCGCCGCAAACCGCCTCCCACAACAATGACACTCGCCGCAGCCCCCCCTCCCAGAATCGGCAGAAGCTCAGCGAAATAGCCCGTGCCCTCCAGAATCATCGAGCTGCCGAGAATGACTGCTGTCCATATGATCGCGAGACCGATAACCACGGCACCAATCCGACTCACATTCGCTCCTCCCGCATAGAGGTCGCCAAAAAGGCGCCTAAAGACGAACGATCAGGTACGGAACGATCAGGCCCGTAAGGAGCACGAGCGGCCACCCCCGACCCTTTATCACATTGTAGTTAGCCAGGAGCCCTCCCAAGGCTCACCGACTATGTAATGCAACACGGCGAACTCGAAGACGACCGTCAAGATGACCCACACCGCACCGATGAATGCGGCCTGGCTCACAGTCGGTTGAAGCCAGCGCATTGAAGGCACCGTGATCGCCGCGACAACGCCGAAAGAGAGCCAGATCGCCAGCGGCCGCCCACAAAGAGCCTTGTTCGCATACGCTAGTCTCGTTTCTTAGGTCGTTTCAGGAGGTCTGATAGATCTGGATAAGATTCCCGCAGGTGTCCTCGAATACGGTGACGATAGCTCCACCCGCATCGGTCGGCTTCGATCTGAAGTCTACGCCAAGTGTTTTGAGGCGCTGATACTCTTCCTCGATGTCGTCAACGGCGAACGACGTCAGGGGAATGCCTGCCTCAAAGAGGGCGCGCTGGTACGTCGCGGCTGCGGGATGGGCATCCGGCTCGAGGACCAGTTGCGTGCCGTCAGGTTCTTCAGGCGAAACGACTGTCAACCACCTGAACTCTCCGGCCGGAAGGTCCACTCTCTTAATGAACCCAAGAACCTCAGTGTAGAACCGAAGCGCGCGTTCCTGGTCCTGCACGATCACACTGTTCAATTTGATCTTCAGCACGGTATCCCTTCTTGGTCAGGCGTCGCCGGCGCCTTGTGGCACTCAGCGGCCGCCGCGAATTCTCATGCCGAATGAATCTATCCCGACGCGTCGGCGCCCGCTATAACCGCTTGTCAGGCGAACTTTTAGGAGGCACCCGCCGGTGACACGTCGCATCCGCAGCACCGGACGGCCAGATCTCTGAGGAACGGTACCGCTGAGCCCAATAGTACGTCGACTGCCTCCTCCACCCTCGGCCTCACTTCCGCTGTAGCGTCGGCTGCGCTGATCGGTTCGAGACTCTTCCTCAACGCCTCTAGGTCCCCAGGCCGCTCGACGGCTGGATCGGGAAGGCGCCACCAAACATCCCGGCGCTCGCTGAGATCTCCTATCCGCAGGATTCCCTCCTCCACGTGAGTTGGTTGAGGGTCATTCGTACCAAGAACAAGCGACGGTCGCGCGGTCACGTCGGGAAAGCGGCCGGCAGTTGACCACGCAACTTCCAAGGTGAAAGCTTGGTGACCCGTCGGGCTAGGCACCAAGATCACAAAGGTGTGCAGACTCTCACAGGGTGCCCAGCGGAAAACGCTCTCCCCACCATCGAGAACAGTGGCCGAGACCTTCACAGGGCCAAAGCCGGGAGCCAATTCGGCGAGCCGCGTGGCGAACTCCGCCCGCACCGCCTTCCTGTATTCCTTTCTCATCCGGACTGCGAGGTGCCTCCTAACGGATTAGCGTTTCAGCTGCGCGGCTACGACCACGCCTAATCACGGGCGCGGCCGGCCCACAAAACACAACTACAAACAAACAATCTAGGGCAAACACCACGAACGGTGCCTGCGACAGGTGCAAACGCTGGTTAGGCGGCGCGACTGGCACGGCAAACATGAAATGTTGCTCACGAGTCAAACGGATTCTCGTCCGCACTCGGGCCGTAAATCGCTGGCACCGGTACCTCCAGCTGCCGAAGGTACACTACCAACTGTCCTCGGTGATGGTACCAGTGGTTGAAGAGCAACGACCGCACCAAAGCGATACGCGGAGCCGCAAGCATCTCCCGGTTTCCCTCAGTGGCTCGCCATACCGTTGTGGCTGCTTCGTCATCAAGTCCACTCAGCCACTCCGCAGCAGCAGCGGTACTTGCTTCCAACGCTGGTATGAGGTCGGCGGCTGAGGATAGCACCGGAGCCTGATACTCAAATCCCTCGAAATCGAAGGTGTCTTGAGATAGCAATTTGGCGAAATCACCTGGAATTGTGGCAACGTGCAGGGCAAGCTCCCCAAGCGTCAGCGATTTCGGGTGTGGCCTCCACGAAAGGTGACGGTCGGGGACCCGCTCGAGCATGCGGCGCGTCGATTGCGCCTCCTGCTCCAACTCCGCCAGTAAAGGTTCTGCTATACGACTCATCATATCGATCTCGGCTTTCCATAGCGAAAAGGTTTAGCCGTCCTACCCGCGCCGCCTAACGGATTAGCGTTTCAGCTGCGCGGCAACGACCGGGCCCGATTGAGGAAGCCGCCGAGCCGCTGAACACGAGCAGCGACAATCTAAGGCCAATTCTCTGTACAGCGCTCGCGTCAGGTGTAGTTGCTTAGGCGGCCCCTGCATGCGGTGACCGGGGGAAAATCACACGTCCTGCACTTCGTAGTGGCTTCCGCTCACAAGCGGATACGGCTCATGAATCTAGGTCCGGACGCGCAATCTGCGGGTCCACGCTACGTGAGCCCGGTTCTCACGTCACAAACAACAACTGTGATATCACCTAGCCAATACCAGAACGTCGAGCAAGCTGCCTGATGATCTTCAACTTGGCAAGATCCGGTAGCGCACGACCCACGGTACGTCGAGCTCGTCGGGATCTACTGCCCAGAAGGTGTCGCCCCGGCTCCAAACGATCCGTAAGTCCGAAGGCAGCTCGAGCTGGCCACGTGGGCGTCCCTCGGTGTCGAGTACGAGCCACCGGGCTGTTGCGTGATTCGCGTGCGAGAGACGCAGCCAGAGCGACTCGTCCTGCGCGAGCCACGTACGATCGAGTGGCAACTTGAACTCGGGAAACTTCATCGCGTTGCGGAGGGAAAGGGCGATCGCCTCCCAGTCGGGCGGGGGAGATACGCTCGGGATGTAGGGAACCATTCCCCCGGGCTCCCCACGCGCGGCCCGGGCCGCGATGGTGTCGAGGTCGGCCGCAGAGTAGCGGAGCGGCGAGTAGTGGAGCGTTCGGTGATAGACGGTGTCGCCGGACAGCCCGAACCGCGTCACCATGAACACACCATCATCAGGCGTGTGCGCGAGCGGGTTTTCCACCAGCAGGTACCCGTCCGTCAAGGCTTCCCACCACGGCGTCGTGATAGGGGCCATCGGCACCATCAGGCGGCGACCTTGAATCTGCACGAACTCGAGTCGACGGTCGTCGTTCGAAGGTGGATGCCACATCCTGGGCGGTGGTCGTCCCGCCCATCCGATCGTGTCGGTCACGGCGCCCGTGGCGTCGAAGAGGACGAAGGGGACCGGAATGCTGTCGGTGGGCTCCACTCCAGTGGGCGGATCGTCGCGCCAATAGCTCACCCTAGCTAAGTGGCCGATGAACTTTCCGTCGGGTCGCATGGTCCACGGAAGGACGTAGCCGTAGCCGACGGGCAGAGGCACGGCTACGCTCTCTGCCCGTCTAGCAGAGAGTAGGTTTCCCTGCCGGTCGAACAGGGTGATCCGAGCCGGGGCGAAGGACACGGCCCAGACCGTATCCCCGACGACGCCGAAACGAGGCGCGCTCTCGAACTCCCCGGGCCCGGCTCCGCGCCGCCCGATCCGGCGTAGCAACACCCCGTCCGGGCTGAACACCCGAATCTCCGGGACCAACACCTCAATGACGTATATGTTGTCGTCGCGGTCGACATCCACCATGGAGACCCGCGAGAACCCGACGTCCGGGTCATCGGCGTCGCCGATGCGCATCTCGGCTTCGGCGACGAGATAGGGTAGCGCGTCCACATGGCTGTCACTCGCGACGCTTGCACGGTCGCAAGCAGACAAGGCGACGCACCAGGCTGCGACGGTGGCGAGCGTTGATGGGCTACGTACGCACGCCGTGTACGATGGCGCGCTGCGTGTAATCATTGTCGGCCTCCTGCGCCAGCGAGACGGTTGGGGCCGCCTAACGGATTAGCGTTTCAGCGACGCCGCGAGGACCCGAGCGGCGACGCTGAAACCTTAAGACTCTATTTTGATGCGAGGGCGCCCGCTGTAAACGCTGGTTAGGCCGCAAGGCGGACGGTCAAGTATGGAACGACCAGTTCCGTAACGAGCACGAGCGGCCACAAGCGACCCTTCATCACATTGTAGTCAGCAAGAAGCCGTTCCCAAGGCTCACCAACTATGTAATGAAATACGCCGAATTCGAAGACTAACGTCAGGATGACCCATAACGCCCCGATGGCTACAGCTTGGCTCGTAGTTGGGTCAAGCCACGGTATCGAAAGAACGATAATCACCGCGACCACCACGCACACTGCGGCCGTGCCGATCTGATGTGCTCGCAGTTCCCCGATTCGCGGTGTCAGGAGGCTTTCCCGCAACCCTCCTAACGTCGCGGCGATGACGCCGAAGGATAGCCAGAGAGCCAGTGACTTCAGGTATATCATCGAAGACTTCCGCAAGGGACAGGGGACCTTGCGGCCTACCGAATAGCGTTTCAGCTGCGCCGCGACGGAACGAGCGGCGCAGCTCATCAAAGGACTCTATTTCGAACGCGGCGAGACCCAACCGGCCCCGCATTCGTCACGGAACAAAGGCAGTTGCCTGGTAAGGCTGCAGCGCCAGCTGCAAACGCTTGTTAGACGCCAGCACAGATTGCGCAACGCACTGCGCTGTGACAGCTATACGCCGCTGGCAGCAACAGTACTTGATCTGACCCTGCGGAGAAGGTACAGACCAAAAGCGACAGCCGGTAGCTCAAGCACCAATATGAGCACCCAGGCGGAAACTGTCTCTTCAAATCCCGCCGTGCCAACAGCGCTTGCCCCCACGACAGCGTTCAAGAGCGCGTGTATCGCAACTGCGGGCCAGACGCTACGGGCGTAGAGCACAAACGCCGCGTAGTAGATCCCAGCAAGCAATCCATCGAGAGCTAAGAGACTGACCACGGGCACCGGCTGCCCCAAGCCGATGCGGATGAGGTGCGCCGCACCAAACAAGAACGAGGAAAGTAAGACGCTTCTCGCAAGGCCACCAGTTGAATTCACCCAAACCTTGAGCAGCGCACACAGGATCACCCCACGAAAGACCAGCTCCTCAAGAAGCCCGGCGGCAGAACCGTTCAGCGCCACAGCACCAGCCATCGCCGGATCCGGGAGGCCGAAGCCAAGGTCACCGAAGAAGGCAAACATGTGAACGACGACCTGGTACGCCAGGAAAGGCAATATCAGCAACCACGCCGACCAAGCGCCGAGCCGAGTGATCCCAGCATCACTGACCCAGCCAAGACGCCAAAGCATCCAGATGATGACGACTGACCCCGCGAGTCTTCCAAGTGCCTCAACAGTCTGTTGTCCAGTGGCGACCGTCGAGAAGACCGCAGCTGCAATCCCGGCGACGACGTAAAGGGCCAGAAGCACAAACGTCATCATGACCCCAAATGCCATCGGGCGCTGGGATGCAAACCGTCTTAATGCATCCATCTACCGGACTTCTGAACCAGGTTGTCTGGCACGCGGCCAGCTCTCAGGGCTTGCTGGCGCCTAACGCTCCGGCGTTCACCTGCGCGGCAACGACCGCGCCTCATCACGGGCGCGGCCCAGCCATTGATCAGCTATGAAGAACAATCTAAGGCAAACATCACGAACGGCGCCCGCGTCAGGTGCAAACGCTGGTTAGGCGGCTGTGCCGAACTGAGCGAAAAACACTCTGACCGCCCGTCGGGAATCGAGTACGATCACGCGCTTGGCGTCCTCAAGCGCAGCCAGACGCCGGAGGATGTCGGCCCGCTGTCGCCTGGAATAGGTCCAAATCCACTTGAGAAACTCCCAGCTCAGGCGTTCCGGGCACCCGGGCGCCACATCAGGACGGTTGCGGCCAACATGGCGCGCCCACCGCTTCACCACTCGCCAGAGACATACGAGCCGCGAAAGATCCAGGAACACCACGGCATCGCAGGCCTTGAGGCGAACGTCGAGCGTGCCCCCATAGTAGCCATCGATAATCCACTGCTGCCCCTGAACGACCTGCCTAACCTTGGCTACCCATTCATCCGGTGGCGTGGGCTCCCAGCCAGGT
>JASFTI010000034.1:0-17370 GCA_050053635.1 Gemmatimonadales bacterium | reverse complement strand
GATGAGAGCGCCGCCGCGCCGCAGCGAGCGGATCGCGTACTTGATGTCCTGCCAGATTTCGTCCATGGCGTCACAGGTCAGGTAGGGGGTTGGCCCGCGCTGGCATAAACGACACTACGAGCCGCCGGGTTTCAGGTTTCGCGGGCCGCCGATTGCCTCGCAGCGGCCGAGTCTCCCATCTTGGGATCCGGCATGCGTGATCGCCCCCGCACTATAGATCGGCTGGCCCAGTGACCAAGCGCAGCAAGGTTCCCGAGGACGAAATCTTCTTCAAGGCGACCCGCGCCGGCGGTCCGGGCGGCCAGCACGTCAATCGCCGCGCCACACGCGTCGAGGCGTGCTGGAACGTCCGCTCGAGCGCCGCTCTGACCGACGACGAAAAGGGGCGGATCCTCAAGAAGCTGGCGTCGCGGATCGACAAGGACGGCGTGCTGCGCGTCGTCGCCGACGACGAGCGGAGCCAGCATCGCAACAAGCAGTTGGCGAAGCGGCGGCTGCGCGATCTGGTCTCCCGCGCCTTGCGGGTGCCGAAGCGTCGCAAGAAGACGCGGCCCCCGAAGTCGGCGGTGGAGAAGCGTCTCGATACCAAGAGTCGGCGGGGGCAGGTCAAGAAGCTCCGTAAGCCTCCCGCGCCGGAGGAGTAAAGTCACACGCGCGAAGACCTGAGGCCTTAGGCAAAAGATTGCCGCCCGGCGCTTGACAGCCCCATCTTGGTGACACACCTCGTCAGCCCCACGCAGGTTTCTCCGCAGCCTGTGGAGGCAGCATGACTCGTCTTGCCCATCTACTCCGCGATCTTAGGCAGCGGCGCGTCTACCGCGTCGGCGCGATCTACGCCGCCGTAGCCTGGGTGATATGGCAGGGCGCGGAAATCGCAGTCCCCGCTCTGCGACTGCCGGACTGGTGGCTCACGGCTGTTGTCGTTCTCACCCTCGTTGGCCTTCCCGTCGCACTGGTTCTCGCCTGGCTCTATGACGTAACACCGGAAGGTGTGAGGCGAACGACGGCGACGCCGGATGAGACGCCGGCCCGGCACCGCTGGCCGTTGGCGGCGACGTTGAGCGCCGCCTTCCTGCTCGTACTCGGCGGCGCATTCTGGTGGCTTCGCCCCGGCATCCTGGGTCCCGTGCGACCCGACGCTCAAGTCATCGCGGTTCTCCCCTTCAACACCTCGGGCGCGGACGACGCGCTCTTGGGCGAGGGGATGGTCGATCTGCTCTCCGCGAACCTCGACGGGGTGGGGGGGATTCGCACGGTGGATTCGCGCACCGTGTTGCACCGCTGGCGTCAGCGAGCCGGTGATGGCGGCGTCGACCTGGAGGGTGCGCTGGCTTTGGGACGCGACCTGGAAGCGGGCTCGGTTTTGCTGGGCAGCGTCGTCTCGTACGGTGCCGAGGTGCGGCTCACAGCCGAGCTGCACTCCGTGCGCGGGATGGAGCTGGCCCGGGGGCGAGCCGATGGGCATCCCGACAGTGTGCTGGCGCTGGTCGACAGCCTCGGCGTCGAGATGTTGCGCGAGATATGGCTGGCCCGCGAGCCGGTACCGGAGCTCAGAGTGGAGGCGATCACCAGCGGCTCGGTCGAGGCGATCCGCGCCTATTTGTTAGGCCTGCAGCACTACCGGCGCTCCGAGTGGGACTTGGCGGTCACCGCGCTCGAGCGGGCCGTCGCCGAGGATTCGACTTTCGCGCTGGCCCTCTACCACCTCGCCTGGAGCCAGGGCTGGGCCACCGGACAGGGCGACCCGGTCTTCGCCGGCTACGCCGAAGCGGCCTGGCGACACTCCGACCGCCTGCCTGCGCGCGAACGTTCGCTCGTCGCCGCCTTTAGGTTGTGGGCGGAGGGACGAGCCACGTCAGTCGATTCTGCGGGAGAGTATGTTGGTCGTTATCCGGACGACCCGGAAGGCTGGTACATGCTGGGAGAGGCTCGCACCCACGCCCAGACATATCTGACTTTCGTGCCGGATGAGCTCTACGGCCCCTTCGACCGAGCCCTGGACCTCGATCCGTCGTTCTCCCCAGCCTTGCTGCATCCGCTGCAACTGGCCGTCGTGTACGACGACAGCACCCGCTACTTCCATTACTTGAGTCAGCTCGACGAAACCACCAACCCTGCGGTTGCTGAGTTGCTCCGGCTGGTGAGTCCGTTCGTCCGCCCCGACTCGCTGCGGTTTGAGATCACGAGCCTTCCCGGCGATCCGAGGTACGCGATCCAGTACTGTCTGCTGCTGAGCTTCACCGTAATGCATGCGTCGAGGCTACCGCCTGAAATCGCCGTAGAGTGCCTTGAGCTCAACGCGTCGACGTTTTCACAAGGCGATCCGCGGCGAACGCACCAGAACGCCTTCCGGGCCAGACTGCTGGCCAGCCTCGGTCGGCTGGCGGAGGCGCGAGCGGTCTACGACAGCCTATGGCTGGAGGCGAGCGGCGGGTTGTGGGAACTGTGGCCGGTCTGCGCCGGTTACGCCGACTCGTCCTACGCCGGTCGAGCGTTCGAGACGCTCGCCAACTTGCCGCCGGTCGGGATGGCTCAACAGTTCGCGGCCTTGAACTTCATGGCCTACTCGCTGAGCCGTGGCGACGCGGCGGCGGCCAGGCGCTGGGCCGACGAGGCGGTGGCGGCCAGGGCGGCGGCGGCGGAAGACAGCGATAGCATCCCGAGATTCTCAGCGCTGCTCATGGCGGGACGGGGCTACGCGGAGCTGCTCGAGGGTGACACGCTCTCCGGGCTGGCCAAGCTCGAAGCCGGCGTCGAGGATGCCGGTTTCACGGAGGAATTCTTCTGGGTGTGGCCGTTTCACTTCGCCCTCGCGGCGGCGCAGGTCGAGCGACCCGAGACCCGCGCGAGAGGGGTTCGTTGGCTGCGCTATGCCCCAGCGTATGTGCATTGGGAGTACGCTGCGCCCAGCTTCAGACTTCTCGGCCAGGTGCTGGAGGAGTCGGGTGATCGTGCGGGCGCGGCCGATGCCTACGAAAGGTTCATCCGCCTTTGGGAGCACGCCGACCCCGAGTTGCAGTCGCAGGTCGAAGCGGCACGGCGCGCCCTTGAACGACTGGCCGCTGAAGGAACGGATTAGGAGGTAGGATCGCACCGCCCGTTTCTGTCACCGTGGTTCATACTGCCTGAAGGAGTGACCCATGCCGGTTCATCTTGCCATACGCCGAGCCATTGCGGTTCTCGTTGCGTGCGTCTTTTTCTTCCCGACAGCCGGCCTGCTGGGGCAAGAAGCGCGCGTTGCCGCTACGGTCACGGTTTCGGCGACACCGCAGACCGATCTGTACTACCCCGGTCGCGCGGGCGATTGGGAGACGCGTCGGCCCGAAGAGGTGGGGATGGACGCGGGGTTGCTCGAGGCGGCGATCCAGTTCGCCAAGGACAACGAGTCGACCGCGCCCCGCGACCTCGAGCTGAATCACTACATGAGCTTCGGCGGCGGCGGCGAGCCGTACGGCGAGGCTATAGGACCCTTCAAGACGCGGGGTGACATGACGGGCATCATCGTCCGTCACGGCTACATCGTAGCGGAATGGGGCGAGCCGTTCCGGGTGGACATGACGTTCAGCGTAACCAAGAGCTTTCTCTCGACGACCGTCGGGCTGGCCTGGGACCGGGGGATGATCCGCGACGTAAACGACCGGGTGCAGCGTTATGTGCCGACCGACCACTTCGACTCGGAGCACAACTCGAAGATCACCTGGGACCATCTGCTGAGGCAGACGAGCGATTGGGAGGGGACGTTGTGGGGTAAGCCGGACTGGGCAGATCGGCCGCCGCGTGACGTCGAGCCGAGCGAATGGCTGACGCGCGAGCGGAACGAGCCCGGCACCGTGTACAAGTACAACGATGTGCGGGTGAACGTTCTAGCCCTAGCGGCGCTTCACGTGTGGCGGCGACCGTTGCCGCAGGTACTCAGAGAGTACGTGATGGATCCGATCGGCGCGTCGAACACGTGGCGCTGGCACGGCTATGACAACTCGTGGGTGCTGATCGACGGGCTCAAGGTGCAGTCGGTCTCGGGCGGCGGCCACTGGGGCGGCGGGATGTGGATCAGCGCCAGGGACCAGGCGCGCTTCGGTCTGCTCACGCTGCGGCGCGGCCGCTGGAACGATAAGCAGATCCTATCGGATGAGTGGGTCGAGATGGCGCTCACCCCCGGCCCGGCGAACCCCGGCTACGGCTTCATGAATTGGTTCCTCAATACCGAAGAGGAGCTGCCCGAGTCGACGTTCTGCCACGTAGGCGCCGGCACGAACATGGTGTGCGCGATCCCGGAGTACGATCTGGTGATCGTGGCGCGCTGGATCAACGGCCGGGCGGCAGACCGGTTCATCCAGCGGGTGGTGGAATCCGTCGTCACGGGGGCCAGCGGCGAGTGAGAGTCATGTAGACGCGAACGTGTAGGAGCGCGCGAGATTGACCGGGGTAGCTCGACCTGAGTCCGGGCGCTCACATTGGGGGGTCTGGAATTCTGTGGGCGTTTAAGATTGTTGGCTTTGTGGTGATCGTCCCCGCTTCATAGAGCGGCAGCAACTCGTCTCGGCGGTCCTTTCGCTGGTAGAATCTTATCGCGCCCGCGCAGATCCCCCAAATGCTTCCCAGCGTGAAGGCACAGCCTCCGCCTATTATCAGAGCCGTCTTGCCTAGTATCAGCAGTCCTTGGATCATATCGGAGTCCATTCTGACTCTCACAGTCTGATTGTTCTATGGACTTCTCGTCAGTTCCGCCGCGGCGTCTGTAAGAAGGCGGCGATGTCCGCCATATCTTCGGCGCTGAGGACGGGCCATTCGAGTCCAAGGCTGTCTCCTGCTTGGGTGGATGCAACGTGATTCCACAGGGCAGAGATGACCTGCGCCGGCGACATCATCCCCGTTCTCTCGGCCAGGTTGCCGGCCGCGCTCGCCCTCTGGCCGTCGAGCGAATGGCAGCTCAGGCACCCGCTGCTGCGCAAGAGTCGCTCTCCCGCCTGGACGTCGCCCGACTCGGCGAAGTAGCGGACGGAATGTAAGTAGGCCACAAGGTCGGCCATCTCTCCGGCCCCGAGCTGCGGGATGTGTATCCCGCGGGCCTGCATCCGGGCGGTCATCTCCGGTGCTTTGTTCCACATGGCTGCGGCAAACTGGGTCAGGTCCCGACTCACCTCACGGCGGGCAAGATCCGGTGCCTCTCGGCTGCCGACGCCTCGTACGCTGTGGCAGTCTGCACAACCTTTTTCCGCGAATGTGAGGCGACCCTCGTTGGCATTCCCCGGCAATACGTACAAAGGCCCGGCCGGTGACGGCGGCGAGATCGACTCGAGGTAGGCGATCAGGTCTGTGAGCTCCGAACCGGAGAAGGTCGGGCGTTCTATCCCCTTCTTCTCCATCATTGCCTGCATCGCGGGCCCGTGATTCCACATCGCTGCAGCGACCAGGATCGGTGAGCCATACTGGCCGAGGTGGTCGAGGCTGGGTCCCGCCACGCCGCCGTGCACACCCACCTGGTGACACACTACGCACTTCTTTTCATCGAACAGATGTTCTCCAGCTTCTGAATCGCCGGGCGGGTCGAAGTAGTCCAGGGTGAATAGAAATGCTACCAGGTCTCCCGCTTCCCGGTCGCTCAGCCGTGGGCGCTCGATGCCGAGCTCCCGCATTCGCTGTTCCATGCCGGGCAGGTGGTTCCACATCGTGGCGGTTAGGTCGTAGAGCGATCGGCGCTCCCCGCTGTGCCCCAGGTCCGGCCCGAGCTTGCCGCCCAGCCCGTTCACCGAGTGACACTTGACACAACCCTTCGACCCGAAGACTTGAGAGCCAGCCACGGGGTTCTGCGTCAGCCCCCAACGTTCCTGGGCCTGAGCCGGCTGCGAAGCCCACATAATAAGTACAGCCACGGCCAGGCTCGGAGCTACGTCGGCTCTTCCGCACAGGCTGATTGATGGGTGCTTGCCGATCATGGTAGTCCTCCAGGTCCAGCAGTCTGCGCCCAGCAAACCGTGTCACTTTCTGGCAGCCATGTCACTCAGGTATACAGCGAGATCTCGCATTTCCGCCCCTTCGAAGCGAGGCCAATCTACGTGCTCGAGCTGAATGACAGCGTACATTGCAGGCGCGTGATTCCACATCGCCGTAGCAAGCTTTATCGGTGCCAGTATGGCGTCAGACTGAGAAAGATCAGGCCCGATCGAGGCGCCACCGTCGACTGCGTGACAGCTGGCGCAGCCTTTCTGTACGAATACTGCTTCGCCCGCGCCTGCGTCGCCTCCGGCATCGTAGAATCGCAAGTAGTACAGGAAGGCGATGATGTCCGCCATCTCTTTGCCCTGAAACCGGGGGAAGGTTATCCCGCGCGCCTGCATCGCCGCCGCCATCTGGGATGAGTGATTCCATAGCGTTCCGGCGATCTCCGAGACACGGAGCTGCTCGGTCGCACTCCGCAAATCCGGTCCGAACTGTGTTCCACCTCCGCGGGGCCCGTGGCATCTGAAACACCCTTTTTCCTGGAACAAGCGACGACCGGTATTGGGATCGGGGGGTTGGAGAAAGGTAACATCACGGTCCCGAAGGCTCGAAGCTTCCCGGATGTACGCTTGGATATCTGCCATCTCGCGCCCTCTGAATGAGGGAATCGGTTCACGCCGCTCACCCTGCTGGGCCTGCATGCCAGAGCCGTGATTCCACATGCCTGTGGCCAGCATCAGCGGAGCTATGTAAGCGGCATAGACGTCGAGTGGCGGAGCGATGCGGCCACCTTCACCGCCTATCGCATGGCATTCAACACAGCGCATCTCGCGGAACCACCGATGGCCCAGAACAGGATCGCCCGGCTCGTCGAACAATTTCACGTAATAGATGTAGCTGATAATGTCAGCGAGCTCTTGCTCCGTGAAGGTCGGCCACTGGAATCCCCTGACCTGCACGTTTTGGATCATCTGGGGCGTGTGGTTCCAGAACATGCCGGCGAGCTGCTGCAAGCTGCGGCCGGCGCCGACCAAGGCGAAATCGGGGCCGAGCGTCCCGCCATTCCCCCAGATGGCGTGACAACGATCGCAGGCCCGTGCGATGAAGATCCGGCGCCCGGCGATGGGATCTCCTGGGAAGAACTGGTCAGATTGAGCGTGGGCGGCGCCCACACCCTGCAGGAGTGTGCAATACAGTATCCCGGCCGTAGCGAATAAAAGTGTCCGTGTGACAAGTCGCTTTAGCATCAGATGTCTCCAGCCGCCGAGCTAGGCGTGTTCCGGCAAGTACTCAGCCACCCGCTCGGCGACCTCTTGCACAGAGTGTTCCCGTCCTTCTCTTATCTCCCAGATCGAGACAATCGGAATGAACTTGGTGGCTAGCATGTACAGTAAGATGAATCCCGAGAACGTGGCTGACATGATCGAAAGCTCGACCCATGAAGGTAGGTATTGACCGATGGACTCGATCTCCCAACGCGGATTCACTGACGTCGGAACCACTATGTTGAACCGCTCGAGCCACATGCCGATCATCACCGCGATTCCAGCGATGAGCGTGCCCCGAGGCGTCCTCATCGAACGTCGCGACATGAGGGAGAGCGGTATGATAAAACAGCCCAGAACCATCGCCCAGAAGGGGATGGCGAACGGTCCCGCCAGCTTCGCCCAAAAGGCACGCATCTCTCCGGGCTCCCCACCGTAGAAGGCGGTCAAGTACTCAGCGAAGGTGAAATAGAACCACAGCAAGCTGAACAAGAGGAGCAGGCGGCCCAGGTAGTCGAAGTGAATGTCCTTAAAGTACTGTTGTAGGCCGAACGCTCGCCGCAGCACCACCATGGCGACGAGGATGGCGGCGATACCGGAATAGATGGCCCCCATGACGAAGTAGGGCCCGAAGATGGTGCTGTGCCACATAGGTCGCAGCGTCATAGCGAAGATCCAGCCGATCACGGTGTGGACCGACACCGCGATCGGGATCACAATGATCGAGAGGATCCCGATTACACGTTCGAGTCGTACACGCTGTGCCGGCGTATCGCGGTAGCCGGCTGCAAGGAACCGGTAGAGGCGCGGCGCCTTGATACCGGAGTCGCGGATGATCGCCAGATCGGGCAGCATGGGGACGTAGAGATAGATCGTACATGAGATGAAATAGAGGCCGATGCTCGTAACGTCCCAGAGCAACGGCGAACGCAGTTGTGCGTTAAAGATGACGTTCAGCACTCGGTCGGGACGGCCCAGGTCGATGATCGGTTGGATGGCACCGAAGCCGATGACAAGGACCGTGATCAGTTCTGCAGAACGAGTGATCGAGCGCCGCCACTCCGCCTTGCTGACCCGAAGGATGGCGGAGATCAATGTGCCGGCATGGCTAATTCCGATGAAGAAGACGAAACAGATGATGTAGATGCCCCAGTAACTGGGACGATTCAAGCCGGTACGACCGAGGCCGTAGGTGACCTGCAGGTAGTACGCAATCATCCCCCAAAGGGTGACAGCCGCGAGGGTGCCCGCAACGACGTAGAAGCTGCGCGAGGTCTCGATCAACGGCCGCAGGAGGATCTGCTCGTCGTTCGACATGCGCGCCAGTTTCTCCCTCACGACTCGTCGCATTCTCATTCCCTCGACCGCAGATAATAGACCTTCGGTTGCGTTCCCAGGTCTTCCATCAGTCGCATTACCCGAGGGTCTTCTTTCAGACTGGACACCCTGTGGCTCGGGTTGTCCAGGTCGCCGAAGACGATGGCGCCGGTGGGGCAGATGTCGACACAAGCGGGCTGATAATCCTCCTCACGGAGTTCGCGTCCCTCTGCCCGCGCATCTTCCCGGGCCTTCTGCAGTCGGTGGTGGCAGAACGTGCATTTCTCGATGACACCGGTTGGACGAACCGACACATCTGGATTGAGGTGCTGGCGTTCGGATGCGGACCACTCCGGTCCGTACCAGTTGAAGTACTTCACCATGTAGGGACAGGCGTTGGCACAGTACCGGCAGCCGATGCAGCGCGCGTAGATCTGGCCCACGATGCCTTCGTCATCGATATAGGTCGCCTCTACCGGACAGACCCTTATGCACGGTGGGTTGTCGCAGTGCATGCAAGGGCGAGGGTAGAAGTGCATGGTTGTATCTGGGAACTCTCCGTCCACGTGTGCCATCACCCTCATCCAGCTGTTGGCGCGCCCCATATCCGCCTGGTCGGCGGAGGTCGCTGCGATGTTGTTCTCGCTCTTGCACGCCACCTCGCACGCCGCACAGCCCGTGCAGCGGTCCAAGTCGATCACCATTCCCCAGCGTGCCATATCCAGATCCGTCACGCCCGTTCGAGGCGTACAAAGGTGGAAGACCAGTTCGGCAGCTCCGTGAGTGGATCATTCGAGCCATCGAGCAACTGGAGCGGATTCGCCGCCTCGCCGTCAGGATGGCTAAGCCCGTAAGGTGCACAGACGGTTCCGGGCGCCGTCCCTGGAGACACTTTGAGGTGGGCGCGATACCGGCCGCGGGACGAGACTATCCACACCTTGGAGTCGTCGCCGAGTCCCAGGGCGTCCGCCGTCTCTGGAGCCACCTCGACCCAGGGGTGCCAAAGGACATCGGGGAATATCCCCGGTTGCTCGGCAAGCCACCGCTCGAGGGTGAGGGTGCCGGAGGCCAGGGTGGAAACGCGATACGGTATGAGTCGCAACCCGAACTCGGTCGAGCCCTCCCCGGTGCCGTTCGCGATGTCGAGGTAGGGCGTGGGCGCCGATCCACTCGAGTCGAGGGCGCTCAACAGCGCAGCCGGCATGAGTTCGATCCGGCCGCTGTCCGTGCGTGCTAGGCGGTGGGGGTCGCTGTGATCGTAGAACAGATCGGTCCAGCCGCCGCGCTCGACCAATTCTTCCCAGAAAGGCTCGAAGTCGGTGTGTTCCGGCAGCCACCAGCCGCGCTCCTCCATCTGACGGTGATGGGTACGCTCGAAGTGACCACCCAACGTCATGCCGCGCCGGACGGCGAATAGGCCCTGAGCCCGTTCCTTGAGCAGACCCTCGAAGCTCTCGTACGGCAGGCTCTCCGCCACGCTGCCGCCCAAGCTACGTGCGAGACCGAGCACCACGTCACCGGTATGCATCGCCTCCCCACGCGGCTCGACCAGTGGTCGGGCCAAAGCCCATACCGGGTACGGGTAGGAGATGGGCGCCGGCGCGTCCTGCCAGCGTTCGTAGGGCAGCAAGTCGGGCAGAACCACGTCCGCGTATCGGGCGGTCTCATCGAGGAACGGCGAGAAGCTGACGACGAATGGGATCTTCTCGAGCGCCTCGTGCCACACCGAGGGGTGTGTGGACGAAGCGATGGGGTTGGCGTAGTAGAGTAGCAGTGCCTCCACCGAGGCTTCGGCGCCAGCCACGGCCTCGGCGAAGCGGAGCGCATCCCCGCCGCTGGCGAACGGTGATCCGCCGGCGGCGATCGGCCGGCGACCCACCCCGGTGCGGGCCGTCTCATCCAGCACCGGCGAACTCAGCGGTCCGATGGGAGCGTCGTCCGCGAAGAGCACCCCGCCCGGGCGGTTGACATTCCCAATCAGCACGTTGAGGCTATGGACGGCCAGGCCGGCCAGTAGTCCATTGGGGGCGAACGTGATATCCGTTCCGCAGACGGCGACCGCCGGGCGGTTTGCGGCGATCGCTCTGGCGAGCGCCGTGATCCGCGCCACCGGGACGCCTGTGACAGCCGATACCTCTTCGGTCCGGTAGTTGCGCATCACCAGCGATCGATAGCCCTCCCTAGGCTCGCCATGCGCATCCACGAAATCCTCGAAGCCGGAGACATGCCGCGCCACAAAGTCGGCGTCGATCAGCTCGTCCCGTATCAGCACATAGGCGATTCCGAGAGCCAGTACGGCATGCGTTCCCGGCCGCACGCCGACCCACTCGTGGGCGCGCGAGGCCGTTCGGGAGAACCTCGTGTCCACCTGGACGAAGCGAGGGCCCCGCTCTCTCTCATCGTTGGGGCTGGCGAAGGCGACAAACGCTTGCAGCGGAGACCACCACGACTCGAACATGGGAGCACCGAATGAGAGCACGAGGCGCGCCCGGTCGAGGTCGTAGGCGGGTCGACGCGAGATGCCGTGCATGAGCGCCATGACGGCGTCCGTTCCATCCTCGTACTCGTCGGCCACGTAGTTCGGTGATCCAAAGGATCGCAGAAACTGAAGCCAAAGATCCCGCATCGTGCCGGCGCTGTACCCCGCCAGAAGTGCCAGTCCCTCGGGTCGGCCCGCTGCCCGAAGCCCTCCAAGTCCCTCGGTGATGCGCTCTAAAGCTTGCTCGACCGTGACCGTCTCCCACTGACCGCTCCCGCGAGGACCGACCCGCACCAGCGGCCCGGCGAGCCGTTCCGGGTGGTAGAGCATCTGCACGCCGGCGACCCCGCGCGGACAGAGGCCGCCGCGACTTAGCGGATGGAGGGGATTGCCGTTGATCCTGACCAATCGTCCGTCCACCAGGCGACCGCGGATCCCGCATCGCGACGGGCAAATCAGGCAGGCCGAGTTGCGTAGTTCTTCGATGCCCGGGGCCCACCCCGGATCGCTGAGCTCTTCCGGCGACCAGAAGACGTCCTGCGTACCTCTAAGTGCCACCGTTGCCGCGGCGGCACCCATCGTCCACAGGAACTCGCGCCTACTCGGGCTCATCCGCTTCCTCCTCGCGCTAGCGGTGACATGCGTTGCAGTCGAGGGTCTGTCCCTGCTCGCGGTGGCAGTCCAGGCAGAACTCCATGTCGATCCTCACCAACGGACGGGCAGGTGGACGTTCGGTCTCGGCAATCGCGCCGTGGCAGTTCTCACACTCCAGTTCTGCGATCCCGACATGGCGGCGGTGCGTGTAGAACACGTGCGGTTCGAGCCGGAACAGCTTGTTGAACGTTAGCGGGTCGCCTTCGGCGAGCAGCGTCGTGACCCGAGCCGCCTCGGCCGATGTGCCTTGAGTAGCCTGGTGGCACATCGTGCAGGTTTGAGCATCCGGTAGTCCGGCGTGCGCGCCCTTCGTCACGTGCACATGACAGAACTCACAACTAAGTCCGAGTTCCTCGGTATGCTTGCGATGGTTGAAGGCGACCGGCTGCGGAACGGACGGGGTGGCCGTGACAAGCGCTGTAAATACGATCGCGGCGACTAGGAGCAGGCCGAGGCCAACGTAGCCCCACCACACGCGTGCGAATCCGCCGCTATCAACGGCAAAACCATCCATCCAGGGTAACTCGAGTTTGGCGTTCACACTCGCAGCCCTTCCCCTGAGCATCGCTCAGGGGAAGGAGCGCGCGGAATCTGGGACGGCGTGGCAAGAAGGCGTTGCGGGTAACAGCCGCGGCCAGCACCAGCCGTCGCTGATGCTCCCTAAGGGCTCGGGTCTGGATAGTTGGTCGCGTTCGTAAGCGCCAGATATAGATCCAGAATGTCGTTAACGTCGGTCAGCAGGCTTCCCATCGCAGTGCCTGGCTGGCCGAACTTGACCTTGTGCTGCACCTCGTACGGCTTCGCACGTAGGAAGCTGCCAACGGTGAAGCTGCCGTCGACCAGGAAAGCCGTACCGTCGGCGCCGTGGCAGCCGGCGCAACTGGCGGCATAGATCGCATCCCCCGCCGAGGCGCTACCACCTGCACCGATGTTCGAGTAGGTGATCGAGCCGGTCGGGTACGTGCCGGTGGTGACAAAGTCGTAGAGGAGATCGGTATCGATCGCTTCCTCCTTTAGAAACCTCACCAGATCCCAGACTTGCTCCTCCGTCATGATCTCACTCAAGTCCGGCATCTGGTCGCCGACCGTCGCATTCGTCGCCGGATCGTAAGTGGACAGATCGGCACTGACCGAGCGCCGGCCCGTGGACGTCCACAGCGCATCGAACAATTCCTGCTCCGACATCGCCGCCGTCGCCGCCTTGAGATCCAGAGAGGCCACGTTCGGCCGCGTCGTGCTCGGCGCCCGGCTGATGTACGAGGCCGCGGTGCCCAGCCGGTCCCAGGCGTGGCACTGTTTGCAGCGGAAGAAGTTCGAGAAGTTGTTGAACGTCGCCAGGTTCGGGTCGCTCTGATTCCAGCCCGTCTCCGGAGTCCAGAACTTGTCGTACATCGTGCCGCCGTTGATTCCGTCGGCCAGCTCGAAGGCCGGATCCGGATAGTTGGTTTCGTCCGTTAGTGCAGCGTAGAGATCCAGAATGTCATTGATGTCAGTGAGGATGCTCCCCATAGACGTTCCTGGCTGGCCGAACTTGACCTTGTGCTGTACCTCGTACGGCTTAGCGCGCAGGAAGCTGCCCACCGTGAACTCGCCGTCCACAACGATCGCCGTACCGTCGGCGCCGTGACAACCGGCGCACTCCGCCGCATAGATCGCATCGCCGTTGGTCGCGTCACCGCCCATACCGATGTTCGAGTAGGTGATCGACCCGGTCGGGTACGTGCCTGTGGTGTTGAAGTCGTATAGGAGATCGGTGTCGTTCGCCTCTTCCTTCAGGAACTTCACCAGATCCCAGACTTGCGCCTCTGTCATGATCTCACTCAGGTCCGGCATCTGGTCTCCGACCGTGGAATTCGTCGCCGGATCGTACGTAGAAAGGTCAGCGCTCACCGAACGGCGGCCTGTGGAGCTCCACAGGGCGTCGAACAACTCCTGCGGCGTGTGGTGCTCCGTATGTTCGATGAGATCCACCGATGAGACGTTGGGCCGCGATCTGCTCGGCGCCCGGCCGATGTACGATGCTGCATTGCCCATCCTGTCCCAGGCGTGGCACTGCTTGCAGCGGAAGAAGTTCGAAAAGTTGTTGAAGGTCGCGAGGTTCGGATCGCCCTGATTCCAGCCCGTCTCCGGCGTCCAGAACTTGTCGTACATCGTGCCGCCGTTGATGCCGTCGGCGTTGGTGAACTCGGGTGGGTCGTCGGGCACGCCGGTCGTCTCCTCGTCGTCGCAAGCGGCCGTGACCACCAGGGTGAGAGCGACGAGTGCCAGGGCCAGGGTCCTGAAGCGCGATGAATCGAAGGCGTCCACCTCCTTCAGGTCACGAGAGCAGCGGTATCGCCTGAGCATGCCTCCTCCTTCCAGTGGGCGGCCGAACGGGCCGCGAGATCAGGCGTCGGCGAAGCGACGTGGCTGGGGCCTGCTTTTCTCTCGGTTCTTGGGAGCAGATCTCGTACCAGCCGCTCAAAGTGGCGAACTCATTGCTAGCAAACGAATTACTGAGACGGGTCCAGTGGGGCCCCGAGGGGGGTAGGGGTAAATACCCCACTCGATATGGGGGATTTCACCCTCTCTGGCGGCCGAGGGCTATCGAACGAGTATAATTTTTCCGTATTCTTCGCCTACTCGCTGGCCGGTACCGTTCTTGCTCGAGCCGCGGATGGGCAAAAGACCCACCCGGCAGACTGCAGCTCGGAACCCAGGCAATCGGGAAGGTTGGAAGGAGATTGCGGAGAAAGATTGTTTTGGTGGACGATGATCGCTTGGTCTTGGAGAGTGTGTTGGCTGCGCTCGAGGCAGGCGGGTACCAGGTTTGGGCCACCGATTCGACGGAGGAGGCGGTGGAGCTGACCCGGGAGGTGGAGCCCGACGTGGTGGTGACCGACTACCGAATGCCGCTGATGGATGGGGTATCGCTGCTGGAGCGGGTTGAGGAGCTGGGTGTGGTTCCTCTGATGCTGGTGTACAGTGCGACGCCGCCGCCGCGAGAGCGACTGGCTCAGCGAATGCGGGAGGTATTCTGGGTCGCGAAGACAGCTGGGCATGGTGCGCTTCTCGGCAAGCTCACGGATCTGCTGGAGGGTAGGGTTGACCCGAGTTGATTTATGGCGAGCGCTGTGGCGTAACACGCCGCTGCGCGGGGGGCTGGGTCGCCGGATCCTTTTCTGGTTCCTGGTGCTCTCGCTGGTACCTCTGCTCTTGTCGAATACCGTTGGCTATGTAGTAAGCCGCGGGATCATTGAGAACCAGATGGAGCGCCATTTGCAGGCACTGGCGGACATCCAAGCGCAGCAAGTAGCCACAGAGGTCGAGCGCCACCAGCTATTCCTGGACGGGATTACGGTCAGCGGCCGTCAAATCTTTCGGACAATTCCCGCCGCGGCGGCAGCCGTGCAAGCTGGTCGGATACAGGAACCGTCCGTCAGGGCGCTCCAAGCGCACCTCGATCACGAGCTCGAGGAGCTCAGGTCGCTAACCGAGCTCTTCGTCATTGACACGATAGGAACCGTGATTGCGGCGACCGACGGGAACCGGCTTGGACAGGATTGGTCGCTCAGGAAGCTCTTTCGCCGGGGCCGGGTAGAGCATTTCTTCGAGGCGGATTGGGACACGCGGAATGGGAGTGTGGTGCCTCTGTACCGGCTGGCGGTGCCGATCCGCGACGAGGGGCGTGGGGTGAGAGGCGTGCTCGGGGGCAGCGTGGGAGTCGAGGCGTTGCAGTCGTTTCTGCGCCATCCCGATCATCCGGAGGTAGACGTCCACGCCTTTATCGTCGACCATCTGGGCTTCCCAGTATTCGTCTCGCACCCGCACATCCCCGTTGACTACCGGCAGCCCTTCCCATCGCCTTTAATCGATCAGCCGCCCGGCTCGGTGACCCGTTACGTCAACTACGAGGGCGTCGACGTGGTCGGTACTTCGGTAGCCGTATCCGGCGTGCCGTGGCTGTATATCTCGGAGGTGTCGGTAACTAGCGCTCTTGGCCAACTACGTGGCCTGGCCCTATTGGCCGCCGGGCTGGAGAGCGTATTCGCCCTCCTGCTCGTGGCAATAGTCTGGACGGTGGCCCGCTCGATCGTCGCCCCCCTGCGCCGCCTGGTCGTTGCGGCCGAGCGCATTCGGGGAGGCGATCTGGATGTTGCAGTCGGGATCGAGCGGGACGATGAGCTGGGCGATCTCGGCCGGACCTTCAATCAGATGTCGAGCGAGCTTCAGTCATCGGCACTGAAGATCCAGGAGCTCCACGAGAAGGAGATGCGTCGCGCGGCACAGCTCGCTTCCGTCGGCGAGCTGGCCTCTGGCATAGCGCACGAGATAAAGAATCCACTCGTCGGTGTGGCGAGCGGGGTCGATCTGCTGGCAAAGCGAATTGGGGCGGACCCGAGATCGGCCGCGCTTCTAGACCAGATCCACGCGCAGATTCGCCGGATCGAGTCGGCCATACACGATCTGCTCAGCTACGCCCGCCCCAAGGAACCGCGCCTTGCCTGGACTGATCCCAAGCAGCTCGTGGAGAAGCTGATCGCCCTCGTGCGTCCACAAGCCGATGCCGCGAGGGTGCGGATCGCAGAACGCCACGCCGGAGCGCTGCCAACGATCCGAGTGGATCCGGAGTTGCTTACCCAAGCTCTGGTCAACCTGGCCCTAAACGCCATTCAGGCGATGGTACCGGGCGGTGTGCTCCATGTCTCCGTCGAGCTCATTGATGGCAAGGTGGGTTTCTCCATCTCTGATACCGGCGAGGGAATGCCGCTCGACGAGCTGCAGCGGATCTATCGACCGTTCTACACGACCAAGCACCAAGGCACAGGGCTCGGTCTGGCGATAACGCGGTCGATCGTAGAACGCCACGGCGGCTATCTCACGGCCGAGAGCAAGCCTGGCGAAGGCTCTACGTTCACACTTGTCATTCCGGCGACGACACGGAGAGAGGCGCTTGTGAAATGACTGCTCGACCTGTTATCGCGGTCGTCGACGACGAGGAGCTTTTCCGGACCTGGCTGAGCGAACACCTCGGTGCGGCCGGATACGCAGTCATAGAAGCGGCGACGGGTCGCGAGGCGTTGCGCCTGGCGGCTGAGGATACACCGGCGTTGATGCTGCTCGATCTGCGGCTTCCGGATGCCGACGGCCTCGAGCTCGTCACTCGGCTTCACGAGGTCGACCGCGACCTGGTCGTCGTGATCGTAACAGCGTATGGGGAGGTTCAGACGGCGGTCAGGGCGGTGAAGGCGGGAGCCTACCATTTCCTCGAGAAGCCGGTGGATCTCGACGATCTGCTTATCACTATCGAGAAGGGCTTGGAAACTCAGAGTCTGCGCCGGGAGGTTGCGGTGCTGCGCGAGCAGCATCGCTGGCAGTTTGCCAACGTCGAGTTTGTCGGCCGGTCGCTCGCCGTGCGTCAGCTCGCCCAGACTCTGGAAAAGGTGGCTCGTACGGAGTCAGCCACGGTGCTGCTTCAGGGGGAAAGTGGGACGGGCAAGGATCTCGTAGCTCGCGCCATCCATGCCCAGAGCAGCCGAAAGGACAAGCCCTTCCTCGAGATCAATTGTACCACGCTGCCTGAACAGTTGGTGGAGGCGGAACTGTTCGGCCACGAGCGTGGGGCTTTCACGGACGCGCGCGAGCGAAAGAAGGGGCTCGCTGAGCTTGCCGACGGAGGCACCCTGCTGTTGGATGAGATCGGCGACATGCCGCTCGGGGCTCAGGCCAAGTTGT
>JASFTI010000033.1:0-17422 GCA_050053635.1 Gemmatimonadales bacterium | reverse complement strand
CGAATCGAGCTCTCGGTTCACGGCGATGCGTAACGCCTGAAAGATCCGAGCGGCATCGGATGCGGCGACTGGTCTGCCCCAGACTTTCTCCATGACCTTCATCAGATCGTCGCTCGTCTCCAGCGACGTGTTCTCCCGACTCCCGACGATCGCGGCCGCGAGCCGTCTTGCGCGTCGCTCTTCACCGAAGTTGCGAAAGATCTTGATCAGCTCCTCCGCCGAGAGATCCGACAGCAACTGCGCAGCCGACGGTTCCCCTCCCTGGCGGGACATCCGCATATCGAGTGGAGCACCGGGGCGGAATGAGAATCCGCGCTCCAGATTGTCGATCTGGCGGGAGGACACCCCCAGGTCCAACAGTACTCCAGCCAATGCGCCCTCCCCCAGATCGAATAGGTCACTCACATCCGCGTAGTCGCCCCTCGCAAACCGGACGCGCTTCCCAAACCTCTGCAACTGGGCGCCTGCTTCGTCCTGCGCCTCGGGATCTCGATCCACCGCCAGCAACTCGGCTTGGTCGCTGGCCCGCAAGATCGCCTCCGCGTGGCCGCCGCCTCCCACAGTCCCGTCCAGGAACAGGCCACCCCGGTCGGGCGCCAGGTACCGCACCACCTCCTGTATCATCACTGGCGTGTGAAACACGCTGGCGCTCAAGACTCCTACCGGGTTGGCGGATCATCACAGGGGATGGCCCGACGACCTCCCTTCAGCTGACAAACAGAACGGTGGACAGACGGCGTTGCCCTACCCCTAGGTCCACACAGCCCTCCCCCTGCCACCTGCCCACCGCCCCAATCGCGGGGTCCAGCAGCTGACGGCCATCGCACCTCTCATCACAGACGAGCGATTCCCCCACGATCCGCCCATCACCCCATCGACCGTCAGCGCCGGGCCCAACCACCTCAGACGAGGATCTGCCGAACGAAACCCTCAAAGCCCGGTTCGGCTTCCCTCGTAACGTTTTCAAAGAGCTCGGGATTCCAGATCTCGATCTTTTCCAGCATCCCGACGATCAGCGCCTCGCTGTCCAGCTGTGCCGCTCGCTGCATCCGCTCCGGCACCAGGATCCGGCCCTGTTTGTCGGGAATCACCTCGATCGCTTTCGCCGTTAGCCCTAACACCATGCCCCGGGCGTCGGGTTGGCGGCGCAGCAGCTCCCCCAGGCGCTCCTCCACCGCTCCCCAGGCCGCCACAGGATACAAGAACAGCGCCGGTTCGAGAGCGTGGATCAGGACGAAACCGCCGTCGCCGGCGGCGCGTCGAAACGACGCCGGCAGCGCTAAGCGGCCCTTCTCGTCCAGCTGATGGAGGTAGCTCCCCAAGAAGCCGGTCAAGTAAAACCTCCCCCGGAAGGCTGGCTTGGGCCCGGTGGCGGGGCTCCGGGCGCCTCAGGTGGGCCAGAGATGCACTTCCCACCACTTTACCCCACTCCGACCCCCAAGCTAGTGTCACGTCCCCACTACGTCAAGGACTTATCTTGTACGGGATCTCTTCGGGTTGGGGATCTTCGATTCGTGATTCCCGGAGTCAGGGAAACGGGAATTGGGAAGTTGGGATTTGGGTCGGCGAATCCGTGGAATTCGAGGAATTCAGGGAATCAGAGGAATTCGGGGAATCTGACGGATCCGTGGGATGAAGAACCGGGATTCGGGGAGCTAGCTCCCCGAATCCCCGAATCTCTAGCGGTTGCCGCGTCGGGCGCGCCGGATCCGCGCGTCGATGTTGAGCAGCCAGCGCTCACAGGCGTCGAGGTACTGCGGGACCTCGCGGCGCACGTTGCCGGCCCGTTGGAAATGACGCTGGGCAGCCTGGATGTTGGCCTGGGCGCGCTCGAGGGTGCGGAGCGATGCATCCTCGGGTGTTGCCTGGCGTTCGCCCAGCTGGTAGTGGCTGTAGCCCCACCAGAACTCGAGCTCGCGCCTCTGGTTGGCGGGAGCGTAGTTGGAGGCGGTCTCGAAGTGACCGATCGCAGCGGGCATGTTGCCGGCGCTACGGGCGCCGTGCGCCTCGGCCCAGAAAAGTCTGAAGACCTCCTCGGACGTCGAAGCGCTGCTCTCGATCGCCAGATTGAAGTCGGCCAGCGCGGCCTCTCTATCGCCACCCTGCAGCTTGAACCGCCCCCGTTTGAGCAGAGCCGCGGGATAGGCGGGATCGATCTCGATGACCCTATCCATGGCGGCGCTGGCGTCGTCGAAACGCTCGGCCCGGCCGAGGGCGTCGGCATAGAGCGACCAGAGGCGCGCGCTCTCGGAGTGCGACTGGAGGGCCTTTTCGGCGAACTCGATCGCCTCGGCCGTACGGTCGGCCTGGGTGTAGGCGGCGAGGGCGTTAATAATGATCGTGCTGTCAGCTTCCTCGCCTTTGATCTCGAGCACCTGCTCGT
The DNA here is from genome assembly GCA_050053635.1 of Gemmatimonadales bacterium. Taxonomy (GTDB): domain Bacteria; phylum Gemmatimonadota; class Gemmatimonadetes; order Palauibacterales; family KS3-K002. Next base: position 15,039 of record JASFTI010000033.1, on the reverse strand, counting down.
AGGCGTCGAGGGCGATGTCCACGTAGGTGGAGTCGGTCGAGGAGTAGCGCAGCGCGTAGTCACCGAGCGACTGCAGAAGGTCGACATCGCGCTCGGCGATCTCGAGTCCGGCCTGGAGAATGGCGATCGCCTCCGGCATCAGGTCGGCGTTCGCCAGGTCGTAGGCGACCTTGATGCGCACCGGGACGTTGCCCGCATCGTACTCGAGGTATCTCTGGTAAAGCTCGCTGGCCTTATCGGCTTCACCGGCCTGGGAGTACATGAAAGCGGCGTTCTGCAACGCGGCGCGATGGCTCGGCTGGCGCTCGAGCACCATCTCGAAGTAGGCGATGGACGAATCCGCCCAACCGTCGGTCCCTGGCTCTTCCTGCTCGAACATGACGCGGTAGGCCATGCCCTTGTTGAACAGCACGTGTACGCTGTTGGGGTTGATCTCGAGGGCTTCGTCGCAGTTGCGCAGCGCGCTTTCCAGCTGGTGGCTCTCCACGTACTCGGCACAGAACTGCTGTGCGCGGAAGAATCTGACCTGCTCCTCGAAGGCCTGGATGGTCACCTCGACCACCCTGTCCACCGACTCGTTGCTTCTGTCGCTGACTCGGACGGGCGGCACCGGCACTTCGTCACCCGTGGGGACGTCGATAAAGGTGCCTTGGACCTCGAAGACGCCGTCAACCGCCTCCAGCATGGCGAAGTAAAGAACCTGGGCACCCATCAGGTTGGCGAGCTGCCTCGCCCTGATCGCGTTCAGCTCTTCCGCTTCCAAATCGTACTGGTCCAGCGCACGCTCGAAGTCCTTTTCCTCGACGGGGGCGTGCGTGGAAAAATCCTCGAGGCGCTCACGGATCTCGTCCGCCACCTTGTCGCCGAATCGCCTATCGAGCGCTCGGGACTCCATGGGTACTACGAGGACGCGGTACCGGCCACCGGGTTGCTGCGCGTATGCGTGTCGGGCCGTGGGGACGAACAGGGTCGCCATCAGCGCCAATCCTGCCAGCGGCCAGAGTGCCGCCGTTCCGCACCTGACTATGCAAGACTTCATGGGCCTTTCCCCCCGCTTGGGGTTACAACAGCGGGCACGTGCCCGCGGCTATGGGCGCGCCTGGACTCGAACCAGGGGCCTCTGCCTTGTAAGGGCAGCGCTCTTGCCAGCTGAGCTACGCGCCCCACGGCTGCCGAGCTAAGCCGAGAGGATACGGCCGACCCAACGAGTCGTCAACCGGCCCTTCCTCAGAGGATGAGCCCCAGCGGTATCAGGACCGCGTAGGCCGCGACCAGGAGGAGCGGCGCCACGACCGTGGAGAGGACCGGCGAACTGCTGGCGAGCGCCAAGTAGCCGACGATGATCAGCAGGGCCGCGGCGGCGAGTAGCGCCCAATTCAGTCGTGTGAACTGGAGGGCCCGAGGCCCATCCACCGCTCCTCTGGCTGACACGCTGCTCTCGTCCTCCGCCCTCGAGGCTGTGCGGGCCGCATGCGGCCCGCGTCCTTCTGACAAGTTTAGAGTTTCTGTCTTGAACCGCCAAAAGCTATTCGTTTCCACCGACCTCGTCAATCACGTCGCGCCCTCGCCCACCGGGGCCGGCTTCCGCTGTACCCTCAAGGCCTGCCGTAACTTCGCGGGCCGCCACCGCTGCCTCGAGCGCTTCCAGTTTTTGACGGGTTCGTCTTTTCTTCCAATACCCCAGAACCAGCAAAAGGATCGTCAGCACCATCCAGAAGACAGCGGCCTGAGCCAGAACGAGAAGCCAGCCGAAGCGGCGGCCGACGTCTCTGCGCCACAGGCGCTCGAATTGGCCCAGGGTCAGCCCGTAGGTTCGTCGGAGGGCCGGGTCGAGCTCACCCAGCTCGTGCCACCGTTCCAACAGCCGGGAGAATCCCTCGGCGCCACCCAGCCTGTAAAGGAACTCGACCGCCGTGTAGGAGAGGAGATAGGCGTGATCAGCGCTGACGCGGCCGCGAGCGAAATCGAGGCTCAGCGACTCCAGTGACTCCAGCCGGCCCTGCAGGATCGCTAAGCGCAGCGCCCACGCGTTCTTCGCGTTCCAGCTCCCCGACGCCAGCTGGGCGTACCCCTCATGGAACCAGCGGGGCACCGATGACCCAAGCCGACGGGTGAGCGCCACATGAGCCAGTTCGTGTCGCAAGACGGTCGCCAACGGTCTCCCCCCAGCCCGTGGAGCGAAGGTCGGCAGAACGATCCGGTCATTCTCCGGAAAGGCCAGACCGCCGCTCCAATCGGGGGCGCCCGGTGCCAGAGAATCGTACGTCGCCTGGTTCGGCGCCAGGTAGACGACGATCTCTCCCGTACCGAGAATACCCGGCGGCAGCCCGGGGAAAGCAGGAGCGCTCGCCAGGCCGGCGGCAAGCGCCTCGGCCGCCGCTCGGTGGCCGGGCCAGTAGCGGAAGACCAGAGAGCCGGTGCGGACCTCAGCCTGGGGAAGTGTTCGAGGGGTGTGCGCCGGGTGTGCGGCCCCGAGGAGGAGAAGAGTGAGGCCGAGGGTCCCCACTCGACTGCCTCGTGCCGAGCCGATTCGGCATCTTCGAAAACCTCTCGGGCCAACCCTGTCCTCGGACAAATGCACCCCAGGTCGACGCGCGCCAGCGTTCCCGCTGGGCGAACCACCAACAGATGGCGATGGGTAGCCGGCGCCTCATCGTATGCAACCGCGACGTCGTCTGCGCCCAGCCCCAGCACGATAGGGCACCAAGATCGTCCGGCGCTAGTTGGAGCCCCACTTCAGAGGCTCGCGGGCGCCGTTCAACCTTTCGATTTCTTCTTCGTGCGCCGCGGAGCGCGCTTCTTGTGCCTAGTGCGGGGAGCTGGCTCGGCATCCTCGGTGGCAGGTTTCGCGGAATCGACCACCTTCTCGAGAGCGATCCTCTCCTTCGAGCTGAGGATTTCGCCGATGTTGAGCATGATGATCATGTGGTCATCGTCCTTTGCGAGACCTTCGAGATAGCGGCCTGCCAGGCCGCGAAAGAAATCAGGCGGTGGACTCACGGCCTCTTCGGGCAGAGCTACCACGCCGGGAACCGCATCGACGACCAGGCCGGCCCGGGCCTCGCCGATGGCGACGATCAACAACCTGCCGGGGTCGGCCGTCTCTCTCTCCGGCAAGCTGAAGCGTTTGCGCATATCGATCACCGGAATGATCGAGTCGCGGACGTCGACCACACCCTCGACGAACTCGGGCGCTTTGGGTACAGGACGCACCTCCGGCACCGGAAGGACCTGGAAGACCTTCATCACATCGACGGCGAAATCCTCATCGCCGAGCTGGAACCTCACCACCCGCAGCGGCTCGGCAGCCACGTGTCTTTCCCCCATGGAATCTCCCTTCTCTCCGAGCAACTCGCCCCGCGAGGCGACTAGCGCCGCCGGGTCGATAAAGCGGACCATTGCACCATCGAGCTCGAGCAAGTCCTCTGAGCGGGCGCTCGCCAACGAGGCTGCGCTTCCCCGGACGACCTCGCCCGGGCCTTGGACTCGCAGGCCTAACCGGCCACCCCCCCGGCCTAACACCAGCAGCAGCGCGTCCGGCGAATCCGGGTCCAGACTCGGCGCATCGCTGATCGCGCCGGCGAGCTCCACGACAGGTATCCAGCGGTCGTGGACGCGGGCCAAGCCGATTCCAGCGCCATCGGCGTCGGGAAGGCGATGTTCGATCGGTCCGGCCTCGACGATCTCGGTCACCACATCGGCCGGGATCGCGAAACGTGAATCGCCAAGTCGGAAAGTAATCAGGTCGTGCATTAGCTTGCGCCGGCGTCCGCGGCCGGCAGGGCGGCGAGGCATTCGACGATGGACGCCGGTATCCTATCCAAAGAGACAACGTGTTGCGCCACTCCCTGCTCCACCGCCCTACCGGGCATCCCATAGACCACACTTGTCGCCCTATCCTGGGCTATCGTTCGGCCGCCCCCCGCACGGATTGCCGCCAGACCGTTCGCGCCGTCACGACCCATACCGGTCAGCACGACGCCTACTGAGCGTTCACCAAAGGCCTCGGCAACGCTTGGGAAGAGCGCGTCGGCGGCCGGCCGCGTGCCCCACATCAACTCGCGCTGGTCGAGCGTGATCTTCGTCGCCCCATCGATCCGCCTTACCCGCATATGGAAGTCCCCGGGAGCGAGCCAGATCCGGTCCGGCACAACGGACTCGCCGCCACTCGCCTCCGCGACAGGCAGTGTCGCCACGCCGCTCAGGCGAGCTGCCAGCGTCGAGGTGAAGCCCGGTGGCATATGCTGAACGATAAGCACCGCAGCCCCCAGCTTGGTAGGTAAGGCGCGGAGAACCTGCGAGAGTGCCCGCGGTCCACCGGTGGAAGCGGCGATCGCTACCGCCGCCTCACCGGCGACCGCTGGTACGACGACAGGCTCGGCCTCTATCGTCCTTTCAGCGATCAGCGCCCCGACGTCTGCAGCGACTGCGGCCTGCAGAGCCTCGTAGAGCCGGACTTCCACCCGGCCGAGGTCGAAGGAGATCGGTCCGGAAGGCTTGGCAACGAAGTCGACCGCGCCAAGATCGAGTGCCCGAAGCGCGGCAGCCGACCCGGCATCGGTGTAGGCAGAGAAGACCACTATGGGCTGGGGTCGGGATTTCATAACGCGCTCGAGCACACCGAGGCCGTCGAGACGCGGCATTTCGATATCGAGCGTAACCACGTCCGGTTCGAGTTCCTCAATGCGCCGCAATGCTTCTTGACCATCAGAGGCAACACCGACGACGTGGAATCCGGGGAAACGATTGACCATGTCGGAGATCATGCGCCGCATGAACACGCTGTCGTCGACCACCAGGACGGCGCTGCCAGACGCGCCGAGCTCAGATCTCGACACGGTTCTTCCCCTGCGAAGAGACGACGATGCGACCGTTCGACAAGTCGAAGTCGATCGAGCGACCCGACCCGCCCCCCACGTCTTCGGCGACGATAGGTATTCCGACCCGGGCAAGCATCTTACGCGCCGCGGAGACGTTACGCCGACCAATGTTCGACCTATCCTGCGGCGCCAGGTCCTGGAACATCGCGGCACCACCGACCAGTCGTGCGGTGAGGCGACCACGCACGGCACCCGCCTCCTCCAACTCATCCAGCAGCGCCGGGATGGCCTCGGTCACGAAGAGCCAGCAGCGGTCACGTTTTGAGAACGAGCGGTCCGGTAGGAGCACGTGCGCCAGGCCCCCCACGCGACTGGCCTCATCGTATAGCAAGATCGCGACACAAGAGCCGAGGCCCGTGATCGATAGCGTCCCCTCGCCCTGTCCAACGCGACGATCGCCCATCGGAACGAAGATCCTCACCGCCGCCGGTATATCCTCTCTCGCCCGTCCACCACGTCGAAGCACTCCTTCACTTCTCTAGCCAGCATCTCCACCCGGCCCAACACAAGGTAGCCACCCGGCCGCAATACGTCGGCGAATATCTGGAAGAGGTGGCGCTGGGCTGGCCGGTCCAGGTAGATAAGCAGATTGCGGCAGAGGATGAGATCGGCCTCGAAACCTGGACGGCTCTCCAGGATGTCGAGCTTCCGGAATTCCACCATGGAACGTATCGGCTCCTTTAGCCGGTTCACGGGTCCGGGAACGAACCAGCGCCGCCGAATCTCCTCCGGAGTCTCGGACAAGGCGACCTCCGAGTACTCTGCCAAGCGGGCGAGCTCGAGGCTACCCTCATCGATATCGGTGCCGATGATACGCACACAGTTCACTTCGCCCTGCCCGCGTGCTGCCAGCCACTCGCGTGCCAGGATCGCCAAGCTGTATGCTTCCTCACCGGCCGCCGACCCGGCACTCCACATCAGCACCGGCTCACACCGGGCCAGTAGCCCCGGTAGCAACTCGTTGCCGATGACATCCCACGTCTCTCTGTTACGGAAGAACTTACTGACATTGATGGTCAGGACGTGCAGAAGCGAGTCGTATTCGGCGGGATCGGTGTCGAGCAGGTCCGAGTAGTCATCGATGCTCGTGAGACCGCGGGCGCGCATCCGTACGGCCACTCTGCGGCGCAAGCACTTCTGCCGGTAGAGATTCCCACGAAAGCCCCGCTCACGCTCGATCTTGGCGAACAGCGCAGCATACGCGGCGTCATCACCCGTTGCCGGCATCGCCCTTCACGAATTCCAGGTTCGTGCGTACGACCTCGTTGGCGGGGTTGATCTCCAGGGCCCGCTTCCACATCTCGACAGCTTTTTCGCGATCGCGCCCCTTGTAATAGACGTTGCCCAGCTTGGCGTAGACGTCGTCGCCCAAATTCGGGCCGGCACGGAGCGCCCGCTTGTATGCCTCCGCGGCTTTTTCATACAGACCTTCTCGATAAAGAAGGTCACCAAGATTCTTGGACGCTTGTGGGAGCCCCGAATCCTGCTCGAAGGCCTTCTCGTACAGCTCCCGGGCACTCTCCAAGTCGCCCTTCCTCTCCATGATGACGCCTGCGTTGTTGGCAAGCGCGGCCGAGCTCGGGTTTCGTTCGACTCCCTCAGCCGCTACCTCCGCTGCTGAATCCAAGTCGGCCGACATCGCCTCGGCGAGCGCGCGGGTCGAGTAGTACAGAGGCGGCATTTCGCCACTCGCGCCCGCTGCGAAAGCGTCGAGCGTATTCTTTGAACCGGCCAAATCGCCCAACTTCAACTGGCATACCGCCTTTGTCAGCAGGAGCTTCGGGTGCGCCTGAGCTTCCTTGAGGCCCTCGTCGAGCAGTGCGGCCGCCTGCCCTAGTTTGCCTTGGCCTGCCAGCACGAGCGCCAGGTCGTTGTATAGCGCGGGTTGGACTGCTCCGCGTTCCATGATCTCGACGAACTTCTTCTCGGCCGCCTCGAGATCGCCACGGCGTAGCGACACGAGCCCCAAAAAGAACTCGGCATCCAGCGCCTCCGGCTCGAGCTCGAGCACCTGCCTCAACTCGCGCACGGACTCGTCGTACATTCCAGTCCGATAGAACGCTACGCCCAGATTACGGTGCTCATCTACTCTGGCCCGAGCCTCGGCGCGGGGAGATTTCCGCTCACGCTTGCCAACCCGGCGGACCAACCCTGCACTGACCAAACCGAAGAGCGCCTTACCGACCTCGAAATCGGCCAGGGCGGTTTCCTCTATGATGTCCCAGCCGCTGTGCTTACCGTCGAGCAACGGGAGAATCTTCTGCTGTTCGGCGGTCAACTTGAGCGATGATATAGCTGTCGACCGCTCGGGGTGCAGCGAATAGACCAGCTCGAGCGAGGGTACTTTCTTCTCTATCTGGCTCCACTCGTCCACTCGCCGCGCTCCCTCCAGGAGCAGGCTCTCGGGGTCGATCGAGACCAGTATCTGCTCCCGATCCGGGCGCTGGCCGGGCTCGAAGTAGAAAGTGCCTTGGCTCCACGTGAACAGGTGATATACCGCCTCCTCGATCTGATAGCGCACCCACTTGTGCAGCGTGTCACCGTCGATGTATCCGCTGTCCTTGAGGATCTCGCCCAGGCGCCGGCCGTCGCGGGCGGCGCTTTGCTCCTCGATCGCTGCGTCCAACTGTTCACGGGAAATCACGGCCTCCCTTACCAGGATATCGCCGATCCGGTCGCGCCGATTGAGTAGCGAAGCGTAGATGATCCGACCTTCCTCGAAATAGATGTAGCCGAAGCTCTGCCGGTCCGTGACCGACAGGCAGCCCGTCTTGCCTCCCATGGTGAGAAGCTGGAGGACATCAGGCAGACTGGCTTCTTTGAGGCTGCCCTTAATGGCCATCGCTCCAACCCTCCATGAGCTGCTCCTCTATGACCGGCCAATCCCAAACGACCTTCTCCTTGTCGAAGAAGAAATCGTCAACGGCCAAGTTGGTGCGACGCGCATCCTCGAGCAGTTGCCGAGCCTGCTCGATTCGCTCCGGATCTCTCAGCGACAAACCATCGGGGACCTCAGCGTCGAGCCGGCGCAGCTCTTCCTCGATCGATTTCAGCGCATCGACGTCACGTTCGTAGGCGGCTACAACCTGTTCGGTGTCAACGGTCTCATCGCCCTCGAGATAAGATTCGAGCCGACTGGTAACGTATCCTTCGCCCTCCCATTTCAGGATTGCCCGGGCGAGATCTTCCCGCCACTTGGGAGAGCCGAGGGCCTCCTCAACCGCGCTGGAAACGTCGGAAAGGAAATCCTCGAACTCGGCTCCCGTACGCTGCGCCGCTTCGGCGAGCCACGGCATATCGGCATCCGAGACGACGTCGGCGAGCAGGCGATCCACCTCATCGGCCTCTACTTCGCGCCCCTCCGATTTCTGAGCCGCGAGCACTCTGTTCAACGCTCCCTTCAACTGACGTACGTTCTCGATCGCGCGGCGCGCGATGGCGTCGACGACCTCCGATCTGAGGTCTTGGCCGACAGTGGACAGCCGTAGTTCGAGGATTGCTCGCCGCGTCTCCAGTGTCGGTCGTCCGATGTCAACCACCAGGCCACCACTAAAACGAGACAGCAGGCGGTCATCGAGCTCTCCTAGCTCCAACGGCGGGCGGTCGCAGGCAAGTGCCACCTGCTTACCCGCCATCAGCAGATGATCGAGGAGATGGAAGAGTATCTGGTGGCTTTGGCTGTGGTTACCGATAAACTGCAGATCGTCGATCAGGAGGATATCCGCATCGCGGTAAGACGAATCGGGGTCATCGGTGCTGGACAGCGCCCGCATGAGCTCTTCGAGCGGCGCATAAACGACCTGCAGTTCCGGCTGCAGCTCTTTGGCGAGATTGGCTAGCGCGATCAACAGATGGGTCTTGCCGAGACCGGTATCGCTGTAGATGAACAGCGGATTATAGGCCGAGCCCGGCGACTCGGCGGCGGTACGGGCAGCCTCACATGCCAGCCGGTTCTCCTGCCCGACCACGAAATTAGCGAAGGTCAGTGACGGATCGATGGCAGTGTTCACCGTGGCTCTCCCATCATGTCAGTGGCCGAGACCTCGAGTTTCCTCGCCAGCTTTTTCAGGACACCTTCGCTCGCCGACCTCAGCGTATCGAACACCCCTTCGCCCAAAAGAGCCGACGCCGGATGACTCGGCACACTCCGGAAGTTGAGCTCCTCCTCCAATTGTTCGATGCTGAAGACGTTAGGCAAATCGCGCTTGTTGTATTGTATGACCACCGGGATGTCACGAATGTCGATCCCGTGCTCGAGCAGGTTCTCGTGCAAGTTGCGCAACGATTCGATATTGCCATCGATCTGTGATTTCTGGCTGTCGGCGACGAAGACGACTCCGTCGGCACCCTGCAGGACCAGCCTGCGCGTCGCGTTGTAGTAGACTTGACCCGGCACGGTATAGAGTTGGAAGCGGGTCGTGAACCCGGAGATCTGTCCGAGCTCGAGCGGAAGGAAATCGAAGAAGAGGGTCCTGTCCGCTTCCGTTGCCAGCGAGACCATCTCGCCTTTCCGATCCCAAGGCACGCGACTATGGATGTACTGCAAGTTTGTCGTCTTGCCCGATCGGCCAGGGCCATAGTAGACGATCTTGCAGGTAATCTCTCGTGTTGCGTAGTTCACGAGCGACATCGTCAGCCGCCTATCAAGTCTTGGAAGAACTTGTCGAGGCTTGTTTCGAGCTCCGCCTCGAACTCCGCTGCGTTCACAGATGTACGCGACGCATCCATGGATGGTAGTCGGCGTATGCCACCTACGAACTGCTCGAAGAACAGTCGGACGAGACCGATGGACGAGCGGTCATCGAACACTGCCACGAGCATCAGCTGTCCGGCTGCCGAGTCGAAATGGCCGAGAAACAGCTGCCGCGCCCGCCCTGCATGGTGCAGGTGCTCGAATTGTTCTTCACCGAGCTGATTCGCGAGGGCGCGGCTCGATGCGTTGATACCGGCGGCTAGCGATGCGACGCCAACCAGGTCGAAGACCTTGTCGAAGCCGTGCTGGGCCAGGACCTGGCCGCTGCGATTGATCAGCACCGCCAGCCTGACGGCCGACTCACGCACGAATTCTCTAAGTGGCTCATCGAAGGCAGCCTGTATCTGTTTTATCTCCAGGCGCTCCATCTACGCCTGCCCCTCCAGCGCCGCTAGTTCATCGGCCGCCCGCTGTACAGCCACGCGCGCCTGTCCGGCGTTCGCGCGTCGTTGGAGGACCGCCATCATGGCCAGGTCATTCTTGCCAGCGATCATGATGCGGCCGCCATCGGCCTCCAGTTCGACGAAGCGACCCTTGCCCTCGGCGGCGCCGGTCGCTCGACAAGCGCGGCGATAGAGCGATGCAGCGAGTGCCGCCACCGCCTCCCCCTCAACGCCGACGTGCACGCGACCGTCGACCACCAGTCCGTCTCGCACCGCGACCACAAGAGCACCACGGACGCCCGGCATCCTCATCACTTCAGCCAGCAGATCCCCGTACGGAGTCCTCATCGCTACTCGTCACCCAGATGAAGTTCGGCGATCTCCCGAGCACGCTGCACGAGCCGGGCCGCCTGACCGGCTGGGACCTCAGCGCGCGTCGCCACGATTACGATCCCGCCGCTTACAGGGGATACTGTGAGCCGAGCCACGGCGCTCTCGATGACCATTCCCTGCAACTTGCCCATGCCGAGATAAGACGCGACGCGCGTCGCCTCGGACCGGGCCCCGTTCAGAGTCACGCCGAGCATGCGATCCGACTCGGCGCCGCGCCGCGTCATTCGACCCTCCAGCAGCTGGCCATCTCTGCCAACCAGCAAGACCCCGAGCGTTCCCGGACCTTCCTGCTGGAGGCCGGTGAAGATATCGGTGGATGCGGCGCTCTCGGGCTGGTCGGGGGCCATCTCACGTTGCGCGGCTTGCAGCGCCTGCCATAACTCCTTGACCGCAGAGCTGGAGGGGGCGAGTTCGTGTGCGGCCTTCAGCTCGATCTCCGCATCGACGTAGCGCTGCTCGTCCAAATAGAGTCGGATCAGCGCGAGGCGCGAGGCCACATGGTCTGGCGCCAACTGTCGAACGATCCCCCACTCGTCCAGAGCCAGCTCCCGCTCGCCACGCGCCTCGTAGATCAGGCCGAGCTCGAAGTGGGCCTCGACGTGAGTCGGATGACGCTGGAGACCACGCAGACAGAGCCGCAGAGCGCGTTCGGTATCGCCGCGTTCCCGGTACGCTGCGGCCAGCTCTACAAAGGCCGTCGAGTTCGGGTTCGTAGCGACCTCTTCGCTCAGACTCTGGAGAGATCTACGGGTTTTCCCGTCCATCGAATTCGCCCAGGACGACTTGCAGTTCGCGCACTGCGTCTATCGCCCGTTCTACAGTGCCCTTGTCAGCGGAATCCGGAGCCATTCTCAGGTATGCTGTCCACTCTCGTGCCGCACCCTCAATGTCTCCCATCTTCAGACGTACCAGGCCAAGCCTCTGTCGCGCTTCGACGGCCAGAGGGTCGAGGGTTAGGGTTCTCTCGTATGCCTCCGTAGCGCCCAGCCAGTCGCCGGATCGTTCCAGGGCCCTGGCGGAGAGCAGGTGCGCACGCGGTTCCTCTGGGTATCGCTTCAGCACCGAAGTGATATGGCGTCGCGCTTCGCGCACCTCGCCTTCTTCCAGCAAACTTTCCGCCTGATCGAGAGATACCTCGTGAGGCGGTCTGGTGCGGGCGATCTCTTCCTCATCACCGATCTCGACCAGGCTCAGTTCTGCGAGCTTCGAGACGATCTTGCTGACCTCGACCTCGTTTCGTCCCAAAGTCCAGGCGATCGACTTGACGTCGCTCGTGCCATCGATACGACCGAGGACCTCCCATTCCTCCGGCGCCAGATCGATCATTCCGCCCTCGCCGGCCCGATCGGACAGGCGCGGCACCGCGGTTGGGCTCTCGATCGTAGTTGCCAGGGCCGACATCTCGTCCGCTCGCCGGGCTCCTTCCATCAGGATCGATTCGACCGGAATCAAAGTGACGCATTCCGAGTCGTCGACCTGGCGTTCCTCGAAGGAGAACTTGCCATCCTCCCAACCGAGGATCTCGTAGGCGGTCTCCTCGACTTGGAACCGGATGAACCTATCCATTTCCGAGGACTCGACGACGTTCATCGATGTTAGGATATCGGTCCATGACCGGTTCGGATCCTCCGAGTGGAGTTGGTCAGCCCGGTGAAGGTCCGCCTCCGTTATCTTACCCGCGTTCAGCAACATGTATCCAAGGCGCGGACTGGCTTCGTCGAGGATCGTTCCCACCACGGTACCCTGGTTGAATATGACCAGCCCAGTGTTCCCCGAAGGCTCGCGCACGATCCTCAGTTCACCCGTCTTCCGGGACAGGTGAAGCAGCTGGAAGATGTCGGTCAGTGCGAACTCACGCAGCGAGCCTTCGATCGGCATCAGACACCGCTCCCTGCCGTTTGACCTTCGAAGGCGGCACCCGTGCCCAATGCCACACGCGCCTGCACTCGGGCGCGAGCGGCGTACTCGCTATCGGGGTCCGCCTCGATCAGCCGGCGCCAATAGCCAAGCGCCTCGCGGTAGCGGCCCGACTGGGCTGTGAGCTCTCCCAGGCGAAAGAGCGCGGCGGGTCGCTCCGGATCGAAGCGCACGACGCGCACCAGTGCCTGTTCCGCATCGCGGCGCTTGCCCTCGGCGAGCAACGCCTCACCCAACAGCACTAAGGCATCGAGGTTATATGGCTCGGTTTCCAGGAAGCCCACCAATAGATTGACGGTCTCACGGCTGCGGCCCTGCCGATTCAGCAGATCGGTGAGCACCAGGGTACCGTCAGCGTAGGTGGGCATGAGCTCGAGTGCCTGGCGGATCTCAGCCTCCGCCTCGCTGTAAGCGCCCTCCTCGATCAGCAGGCGCCCTAACTCCACACGCGCCGCTGTGAAATCTGGGTCCTCGGCGATCGCCATCCGATACGCATCCCGGGCGCGCCGCCGGTTGCCCACTGCCAGGGCGGCCCTGGCGATCTGGCGGTGGACGACTGGATCTTGCGGTGCGACCTGGGCTGCCAGATCGAGCACTTCCATCGCTCGTATCGCGTCACCCGAGCGGGTCAGAGCCTCACCGACCAGCAGCAGATGTGTTACATCTCCACCTGCTTTCGGCTGCAAGGCTTCCGCCGCCAGCCGTGCTTCATCGACGCGGCCCAAGCGGAGCAGACATCGGGTCGCGCCAGCGAGTATCTGGGGATCGTCAGGTCGTAGAGCACGCGCTTCCTCGAAGCGCTCGAGCGCCTCGCCGTAGAGCCCGCGCTGCAGATAGACTTCACCGATGATCAGCGCGCCCTCCGCCGCATCGCCACCTTCCCGCATCACCCGTGCGGCCTCGGAAAGCGCCCGATCGTAGAGGCCGTTTGCCAGGTGGTCCTGGGCCAACTCGAACGTCTCGCCAGGCGCTGGCGCTACGGACTCCCCGGCCTCCGGCCCTTCGAGCTCGTGGAAGACGCTCTCCAACTCGGCCGGATCGAAGTCGAAATCACGGATGCCTTCGTCCTTTGGCGCGACGCGTTCAGGCGCCGCCAACTCCGGGGCCCACACGTCGCCACCTTCATACTGCAGGTCGATCGACAGTTTGTAGCGGGGCGCTGTGTAGTACGGGTCGAGCTCGAGTGCCATCTTGGTCTCGCGCAGGGCATCCTCATGCTCACCCAGGCGAGCGAGCGCGAAGCTCAGATTGTACCGTGCGGGGGGGAAGTTCGGATTCGCCTCCACTGCGCGCGCAAAGGCGTTGCGTGCCTCAGCGTACCGCTCCATGGCCATTAACGCCGAACCCAGACCGGTCCATGCATCCGCACGGTTCGCGTCCAGCTTCAACATATCGCGGTGCAACCGCAGACTGCTCTCGTGCCTATCACCCAGCACCCAGAGCAGTCCCAGATTGAGGCGCGCGTCGCTTAGCTCAGCCTGGATTTCGAGCGCGCGCCGGAACGCCGCTTCAGCACCTTCACCGTCGCCGCGGTGGGCGGCCACCACACCGACGTTGTTCCAGGCCAGGGCGTAACGTTCATCGATGTCGAGTGCACGACGATAACTGTCCTCGGCCTCGTCCAAGCGTCCGACCTGGTGGAGGGTAACACCGCGCTCGTTCCAGACCTTCGGGCTGTCGCTAACCTTGGCGAGCAGCGCATCGTAACGCGCCAACGCCCCCTCCGCGTCGCCCTCGAGCAGTGCCAGCTCGGCCTCCGCCTGATCGATCAAGGTCGCGTCTTCGCCCGCTTCGCGCCCGCGTGTGAACTCCTGTCTCGCTTCTTCGTAGAGCCCGCGTGCCCGGAAGGCGATTCCCAGACTGTAGTGCGCAAACGCCTTGTGACCCTCAACGCCCGGCGTGGCCGCCTTACCGGTAAACTCGACATACTGGGCCGGGCTATAGCGGTCGAGTGAGAGGTTCGCCCGTGCCCTCGTGGCCGCCGGGTTGAGCTCTGCAGCACGCGCCGCATGCTCGGCGGCGTTGTCGGCTGCACCGATATCGCCGTAGACGAAGCTTAGCAGGTGGTGCACCTCGGCGACGGCGGGATTCAGCTGCAGCGCCTTGCGGAGGTGGGCGATTGCCTCCTCGTTCATCCCCTGGTTGTAGAGGATCTCGCCGAGCGAATAGTAGATGAAGGGGCGGTCAGGCTGAAGCTCGCGAGCTTTCTCGAACCATTCGATCGCCCGCTTCAATTCGCCGCGTTGTTTTTCGGCGGCACCGAGCCTTAAGAGAACGCGAACGTTGCCGGGCTTTTTCTCGATCAGCTTCTCGTACTGGACGATAGCTTCGTCGAATCGGCCGGTGTTGAAGTATGCCTCGGCGAGGCTGTAGCGGGCGTCGTCGTCATCCTCGTTGGCGCGCAGGCGAGCGATCAACTCGGCGATGCGACGGTCGTAATACCCGGTCTGATGATAAGCGATGTCGAGGTTCCGTCGCGCGACCTCCATCTTACCGTCGATTGCCAGTGCACGCCGGAACTGCTCGATCGCTTCCTCGTAGAGGCCCTTTTGGTAGAACACCACTCCGAGGTTGTTGTAGGCGCCGGCATCTCCTGGATCGATCCGCTGAGCCAGGGCACGGAGGATGTTTATGTCGCCCTCGGAGTGAACCGTCGTCATCATATTCACACTAAGCGAGCGGCCTTTAATATCACTTTAAGGCTAGCCGGGTC
>JASFTI010000032.1:0-17425 GCA_050053635.1 Gemmatimonadales bacterium | reverse complement strand
CAGAGATCGCCGGCTGGGCGAACTCGCGCTGCGAGGCGATGCCGGTAGGCGTCGACGGCTGTGGTGTCCCGTCGTTCGCGCAACCGCTGAACGTCATGGCCGGCATCTACGCGAACATCGTGGCCGCCGCCGAGCGCGAGCCGGCGGACGCTGCGGGACGGTTGAGCCGGGCGATGACGAACGAACCTTACTACGTCGGCGGTACCCAGCGGCTGACCAGCCGGCTGATGGAGGTGACCGGTGGCAGGCTGGTGGCGAAGTTTGGCGCTGAGGCCGTCTATTGTGTGGGCGATCGCGACCGCGGTTGGGGCGTCGCCGTCAAGGTCGAGGACGGGCACCGGCGGGCGGTCGGCGCCGCTGTGATAGAGTTCATCGCCCAGATGGAGATGCTGACGGCGGACGAGCTCCAGGCACTCGAAGATCGGCACACGCTGCCGGTGAGGAACACGCGGGACGAGATCGTCGGTGAGATCCGGCCCAACTTCCGCGTCGAGCGAAGCGAGTAAACGTGACAGCCGCAGAATGGGTCTGGCAACTCGTTGACCTCGCGGCGGCACAGGCGGCCGGAGACGCCGCCGGCCTCGACGCCGCGTTCGAGCGCTTGCGCGCCGCCGGCCGCGAGCCGGAGGTCGAGGAAGCGATCCTCCAGTCGTATCTGTTTCTCGGGTTCCCCTCCGCGATCGAGGCCTTCCGCCGCTGGCGGACCCACGGCGTCGCTGCACCCGAGCCGGCCGCCGAAGATTTCGACGCCTGGGTCGAGCGCGGTGAACGGACGTGTGCCACCGTGTACGGCGACCACTACGAGAGGCTACGCCAGAACGTCGCCCGCTTCCACCCCGACCTCGATCGCTGGATGGTTATGGAGGGGTACGGCAAGGTATTGAGTCGCCCGACGCTCAGCCTCGACGTCCGCGAGATGTTGATCGTCGCCATGCTGGTCGTGCAAGGCGCGAACGGCCGCCGCCAGCTCCGCTCCCACCTGCAGGGCGCCCTCAACGCCGGTGTCGAGCCCGGCGACGTAGAAAGGACCATCCGGCGCGCCGCCGCCTTCGCGCCGCCCGAGAACTTCCAGCTCGCCCTCACGCTCTGGAACGCCGTGCGGGACGGTTAGCCATGCTCATCGATCAGGCGATCATCCGCGTACAGAGCGGCGACGGTGGCAACGGCTGTCTGTCGTTCCGCCGCGAGAGGTACGTGCCCCGCGGTGGCCCCGACGGCGGCGACGGCGGCGACGGCGGCGACGTCGTGCTTGTGGCCGACTCCCACCTCACGACCCTCCTAGACTACCAGTACAAGCAGAGTTATCGAGCCAAGCGTGGCCAGCACGGACGGGGTAAGAACAAGAAGGGCGCGTCGGGCGATGACATGGTGCTGCGCGTTCCACCGGGCACCATGGTGAGGGATGCCGATACGCGCGAATTCCTGGGCGAGCTGCTGAAGCCGGGCGACCGCTGCGTCGTCGCCAGGGGCGGTCGCGGCGGCCGGGGCAACGCCGCCTTCGCCACCGCCACCCACCAGGCGCCGCGCGAGCACGAGCCCGGCCGGCCCGGCGTCGAGCGTCGCATCGAGCTCGAGCTCAAGCTGATCGCCGACGTCGGACTCATCGGCCAGCCCAACGCCGGCAAGAGCACGCTGCTCGCCGCGATGTCAGCGGCGCGCCCCAAGATCGCCGACTACCCCTTCACCACCCTCGAGCCGCACCTCGGCGTCGTCCAGCTGTCCGAGGGGCGCACCATGGTGATGGCGGACATCCCGGGGATCATCGAGGGCGCCCACGCGGGGAAGGGGCTCGGCCTCAAGTTCCTTCGCCACATCGAGCGCACCCGCACGCTCGCCTACCTGATACCGGTCGATACCGAGGATCACCCGGCCGAGTACGAGCTGCTGCGTCGCGAGCTCGCCGAGTATAGCGAAGAGCTGGCCGCCAAGCCGCACTGCATAGTACTCGCGAAGGCCGACCTGCTGGCGCCTGGCGGCGAGCCGCCCGCGCTCGAGGCGCCAGACTCGTTCGAGGTGTATACCGTCTCCGGTGTCACGCGCGCTGGGCTCGATGCGCTGGCCGAAGGGCTGTGGGCGACGGTTCGTCGGCAGCGCGAAGGCGACCCCAATGCGGACGACGATGGCGATGAGCTCGATTGACTTGGTCGCGGCGCGCCGGTAGAGTGTACTATGGGCGAATGGTCGCGTGCGGTTGGTCTAGCCATCATGCTCAGCAGTGACAGCCTCTTCGCTTGACTCTCCCTTGAGGGCGTAATACCAGATTTCCCGGCGAGAGTCCCGGCAGAGAGTCGCTGTCCTCGAGCAGTTGAAGTAGGCAGTATGCGTAGTTCACTCCTAATGAAGCGGTCAGCCCTTGTGGCCGGCCTTGCCGTCCCTCTCCTCGCGACGCCCGCCACGCCCCAGGTCATCGTCGGTCGCACCGTTGACGCCAACACCGGTGAACCCGTCTACGGCGTAGAAATCACGCTCGCCGACACGCTGGATGCGAGGCTCGCCACCGTCGTGAGCACTATGGACGGGGAGTTCTTCATCATGGTCCCGAGCCCGGGGACGTACCTGCTACAGGCCAGCCGCCTCGGCTACGCGACCGTGCAAGCGAGGCCGATGGAGATTGGGGACGAGGAAGCGGTCGAGGTCGAGGTGCGGCTCGACGTGCTGCCCGTGGAGTTGGAGCCGCTCACGGTTGTAGTGCGGCGGCGCGAGAGCTTACGCGAACGCGACTTGCGGCAGTATTACGAGCGGATCGAGCGCTATGGTCGCCGCCAGACGGGGCCGATCCGGATCTTCGCGCGCCAGGACCTGGAGCAGTGGCAGGCGCTCAGCCTGAGAACTTTCCTGGAGTACAACGCGCCTTATTGGTACAGCTTTGGTCGAGAATGCTATCCCAAGGTGTTCGTGGACGGGAGGCCGGGCCTCCGCCATCCGCACAGGTCGGTCCTCAACATCGAGGGCATCGAGTTCTATCGTCGATACGGCCCCGTCTCCACCCGTTTCTTGGATCCGAGCCTCTGCGGCGTCGTTCTCGTTTGGACCAAACCGGTGCGCGAACGCGTCCCATTCAACTTCAAGTCGGTGTTGGGGGCGGCCGCGGGGATCGCGTTGCTGACCTTCATACTGCTGTGAACAGCCAGCCCCACTACCGCTATGGCTCCCGACGTGGAGGCGGGCCGGGAACCTGGAAGCCGATCCTGGCATCCGGCCTCGCCGTCCTCTTGCTCGCGACGCCCGCCTCGCCGCAGGTCATCTCCGGACGCGCCGTCGATGCCGACAGCGGCGAGCCGGTCGAAGGTGTGCTGATCACGCTGCTCGATAGTCGGGATACGCCGCGCGCCGATGTGGTGAGCGATTCGGCCGGGAAGTTCATCATCTTGGTCCCGGCCCGAGGCACCTACGTGCTGCAGGCCTCCCGCCTCGGGTACGAGACCGCGCGGACCAGGCCGATCCGAATTGCGGCCGACGAGGCCCTCGAGCTGGAGCTGCAGCTCCATGTGCGGCCCGTCGAGCTGGAGGGGCTGGCGGTGGTGGTGCGGCGGCGCGAGACGCTGCGCGAACGCGATCTGCGCGAGTTCCGTGAACGGGTCGAGCGCTACGGCGAGCCCCACCTCGGCTCGATAAGGATCTTCACCGGTGAGTTCTTGAAGGGATGGGAGGCCTTCAGGGTGGAGGACCTGTTCAAGTTCTACCCCCCCCGCTTTCGCAGGGGTGGCTCGCCCTGCCAGCCTAGGATGTTCTTGGACGGTCGGCCGCTGCCGAGCTTTTGGGGCGTCGGCGATCTCTATATCTGGGACCTCGAGGGCGTGGAGCTCCACACGGGTTTCGGACCCGTGGAAAGCCGCTTCTGGGACCCGGACGGCTGCGGCGTCATCCTCGTTTGGAGCAAGCCGTTCGTGGCCGGCGAGCCGCGGGCGTATCTCGGCGTCGTCACCGGCTCCAGGGAAGGCGAACCTTCTGGCACAGCCCGCTATTTCCGCGGCTTCTACGAGAAGGGCCGATTCACGGTGGACAGAGACGTCCAACCTGCGGTCTTCCCATATGGCCAGCCGCTGGATTGTCTGAGCTCGGAGGTGCAGGCTCGAACGGTCACCGTCGACAGCCTGTGGCCTTATCGTCCACCGGCCTGGGACGAGCCGGACCTCTTAGTGACCGCCCAACCGGCGCAGTCGTCCGAGGACCCGGTAGGCGCACTGTTCTGGACCGGCGAGTGGGAGATCGAGCAGGTGGCGGGTCGCGAGGTGACCCTCGACTCCGCCGTTATGGCGGTCGTCGAGTTCGAGACGCAGTCGCTCTGGGAGGACGCCCTCGCACAGCTACCCGACGGCGAGCGGGACGTCGAGATGAGAATCGAGCGCGACGAGGTGCGCGCGTTCGGGCCCGACCTCGTCGTCGTGGAGCGTTACCCGGTTATCGACAATGACGACCGGCGCGGCTCTTTCTTTCTCGTCTACTCGCACCTGGCCGGTTACGTCCTCCACAGGACGTTCGGCCATCCCGAGTGGCATCCCGACGCGACGCTCACCGCGATCCGGCCCTACCTCTACTTCCGCATCGAGGGTGACGCGCACCTCTACGCCCTTGCAGCCAGGGCCGCCGCCTGGGAGTATGCCGACTGGGTGATTCTCGACGTGCAGACCGGCGCCGCCGTGCTCGAGGCCTACTAGTGTTTGGTCACAGTAGTTGTGAGGCATGTTCAGGTCGGCCGACCACTAACCGCCGCGCGTCCAGATCACGATGACGCCGCAGCCGGCGGTGCTGCCGCCGAACCTGGCCGGAACCGACGCGGCGCTCTTGTAGACCTCGACCGCCTCGACGTCGTGGGGGAGGACGAACTC
The DNA here is from genome assembly GCA_050053635.1 of Gemmatimonadales bacterium. Lineage (GTDB taxonomy): Bacteria > Gemmatimonadota > Gemmatimonadetes > Palauibacterales > KS3-K002. The sequence goes on along the minus strand of JASFTI010000032.1, from coordinate 12,596 downwards.
GTCGATCTGGGAAGCGCCGCCCAAGATCAGTATACCGTCCACGTAGAGCGCCGGCGGGCACGGGGAAAGGTTGCGTCCGTCCATGAAGCGCGCCTGGTGGCGAAAGATGGGCGCATATTGACCGGGTTCCACCTGGATCAGCCGTGCACCGGGAAGGTCCCCGATCATCTGGCTCATGCGGACCGGCCGCCGATCCTCCAGCGTCTCTCGCGTAATGAAGTCGCCCCAGCCCCGGTCCATCCGCGAGTAGAAGCCGTGCATTTTGGGCGGCAACGGCCTGCGATCCACGATGACGGTCAGCGGATCCAGCTCGATCGGGCGCATCGCCATCCGGACCTCGACGTTGATGAGCTCGCCGCCCCCGACCACGACCGTGTCGGTCCGCGTCCCATAGGCCAGATGCTCCAGCACCAGCTCGTGACTTCCCGGGTCGACCAACGGAAACACGAAGTGACCTTCCCGATCGCTGAGCCGCTGCAACTCCTGCGCTGCGATTCGTACGTTCACCGCCTCGATCGGTTGCAGCGTCTGCGCGTCGAGCACGCGGCCGACGAGCCGCGTCGGTCCGCTCGTGCCCGTCTCGACCACTCGCGTCACGATGCTCTCCTCAGAGACCAGCCTGACCCACAGATCGCGCCGCATGAACCGGCCCTCCGCCGGCGACCGAATGGGAAGCTCGGCGCCTGCATGCCCCACCGCCTCCGCCTCCAGCGTCAGTTGAACCTCCGGCGGCAGCCGACAGAAGCGGTACCGACCCTTCTCGTCCGCCCGCACGCGCAATGTCTCCGACCAGCGTGCCGCCACCCGGGCGCCGGGTATGGGTACCCCGCTGACCGAGTCCCGCACCACGCCGGCCAGAGCTGCGACCTCGCCGGCCTGGCCCGGGCAGACCGCGGCCAGCGCATCCGCCGACCTGGGCAGCGCCAGTTCAACCTCGGTCACTCGCCCTGCCGTCACCTGGACGGTTCGCGGCTCCGACGCGATCCCCAACTCCTCGAGTTCCGGATGAGTGACCCTCGCGCCGTACGTCCCCGCGAGCAGCCCTTCGATACGGAACCGGCCCAGCGCGTCCGTGGTGTCGGCGTATCCCGTGCCCGCCAGATAGACGTGGGCGTCCGCAAACGGCGACCCGCCGACCCTGTCCACCACGGTCCCCACGAGCACCGCCGGCGAAGGCTCTGCCAGCGGCGTCCCCTCCGGGTCGTAGACCGCCGTCACCTCGACCCCTACCTCCCGCAGCGCCACCACCTCTGCTGCTTCGGCGTCGGTGAGCACCGGCAGCCTGATCTGCCAGCGTCCCACGATCCATTCCCCCGTCGGCAGCCGCCGGAAGTCGAGCCAGCCGCCCGGCCTGGCGGCCGTAGCCACACGAGGCAGCGACGTATACCGGAACTCGAAACGGCGTAGCTCCGCCGTCGCTCGGTCCACCCACAGCACTCCCGCCAAGTCCGGTAGCGTGCGCTCCGCGATGGGCTCGACGGCGAGCCCGACCCAGGCGTCGCCCGCGGGACCCCGGCCGGACCGCACCGAGTAACAGTGTGTCTCCCGGAAACTCTCGGACAGCAAAACCTGCGGATCAGGCGCCCAGTACACCTCACCTTCGTCGGGCTCCTCGCGCACGTAGCCATCCGCGGCGAGGTCCGAGGCCGGCAAGCTCGACAATGTCTGGGCGCCCGTCTGCAACCACGACTCGGAGTCCAGCAAGCCGACCCGAAGGCTCTCCAATTCGAGATCCCGAAGGTAGCGTGTGACCTCGAGACGCAGCGGCGACCACTGGCGCGTCCACACCACTAGCGCCAGCGCCTTGCGAATCTCCTGCCACAGTCGGGATGTGGCTAACCCACCCTCGGGATCGCCGAGGCACTCCGGCCCCTCGGCCGGCACCAGCCAACCGAGATCCACCGGCTGTGTTGGAACCTCGAGGCGATAGAACAGGGAGTCACCGGCGGCCAGCTCGAGTACCGGCGAGAGCAGGGCCGTGTGCCCGACCCGCTCCACCCGAATCCGGTATCGGCCGGGTGCCGGGGCCTCCAAGCGGAACATGCCGACGCCGTCGCTCAAGTAGTCATCGAGTTCGCCGCCCTGCCCGTCCAGGAGAGCGACAAGAGCGCCGGTTGCAGGCGCGCCCTCTTCGTCCTCAAGTTCGCCGATGATTAGCTGAGCGTGGAGGGGTAACGAGCCCACAAGGAGAGCCAGTAGGGCCGGGCAAGAGGCCAGTGCGTATCGCATCGTACACTCAGCCTTCGGCACACCGCCGATGTGTGCGGACGCTAACGCGTGAGGCTGGGCAGCACGAGGAATAGGACTACTATCCCCAAACTGTAGCCCCTATCCCGAGGACCGCAAGAGCGACCGAGCCGGTGAGGGGCGCTTCCCGGCAGCCACCAACCCTCCAAGCGTGACGACGCGATAGCCCCGGCGCTGCAACTCGGGCAGGACCCGCTCTAGGACCTCGGCGGTGCGGGCACCCCGGTCGCCGCCGTCGTGCAGTGCGATCACAGCGCCGCGCCGGACGTTCAGCAGGATGTGCCATACCGCGAAGTTGCGGGAGGGAAGTGTAGCATCGTATGGGTAGATCGAGGCGAGCGCGCACCGGTATCCGTGCGTCGCGATGGTCGACAGCATCCGCTCATTGTACCAACCCGAACCGGGGCGCATCCAGCGGAGCTGCGCGAAACGAGACAACGTGCGGTGAGCCGCTAGCAGCGAGCGCTCGAATTCCTCCGGCGTCAGCTCGATACTCCGCTCCTCCCGAGTCATGTGGTTGCCGATCTCGTGACCCTCCTCGGCGATCTGGGCGACCACCGAGCCGTTGCCGGCCACCCGCTCTGCGACTAGGAAGAAGGTGGCCTTGACATCGTGTTCGGCGAGCACCCGCAATATCGCCCCCGTCGTCCGCCGGTCCGGCCCATCATCGATCGTCAGCGCGACTAGCGGCTCGGACGTGTCCACGTAGTACAGAACTTCGTCGGAGCGCTCCGCCAGGACCGCCAGCAGCCAGCGCGGCTGATAGAAAAGCAGGCTGCCGACGCCGAAAGCGAGGCCCAGAAGGACGATGACCGCCATGTAAATTGGCTTTATCATGGTGCGTGGCGTGCAGTTTAAGAGCGCCCAGGGCTGGTCACAACCTGGGCAGCGGGAACCGTTAGAGGAGGCCGCCACGTACCATACGCGAGGCGCTTCACGCGCCGGCACATCGCCCCCCAGTGGAGCAGTTGGCCGCGGCCAGCGACGGCTCTGTTTGGTGCGCGGAACCCACCCTCGAATCCGATCATGTGCGGTGGCGAGTCTTGGGCCCCGAGGGTGCTGCAGTGGCAACAGTGACCTTGCCAGCGGGCTTCGAGCTGATGCACACGGATGGAGAGAGCTTGTGGGGCGTGATCTATGACGAGTTGGGCGTTCCAGACGTCCGGAGGTGCAGGTTGATCGCGGACACCGCGGCCCCAGCCGGGGCGAGTCCGCTCCGACATTGCGTGGTTCATTGTGACCGACAGTCTTGGGGTCGATACCGTCCAAGCCGTCGATGTGCCACTGTCGTTGACCAGTTTAGAGCTGAAGCCATGAGATGACAAAAGAGGCGATCTAGTAGTCCTTGTGTGTTTCGTGCTTGTCACCATGGTCACTACATGGACTTGGGGACAGAGAAGAGGATCGGGATGACGACTTTCACGCCGTAGGGCCGTCACCGGGCAGGTGTCGACACCTTTGCGAAGATACCAGCGGCCACTCTCCGCGCCGACGAACACGGGCTGTTCCTCCGACATACGCCGTCGGCCCCCTGGTGATATTGTGTTGATAGCGCGTGCTCACCTTGCCTCCCATGGCCGCACCGTGCACCCGGAAGCTCGAGCATCCTGACTACCCGACGGCACTCCGCCGTCTCCCACAGCCGCCACCGATCCTGCACGTGCGTGGACGCGTCGAGCTGCTCGAGCGGACCGCCATCGCGGTGGTCGGGACGCGCGCCCACTCTGTCTATGGCCGCGATGCGACGGTCGCGTTCGTCGTCGGCCTGGTGCGGGCCGGCTACGCCATCGTCAGTGGGCTGGCGAGAGGGATCGACAGCATCGCTCACCGCACCGCTCTCGAGGTCGGCGGCGATACCGTAGCAGTCCTCGGCACCGGGATCGACGTCCCCTACCCGCCGGAGCACGAGGAGCTATTTCGCGCCATCGCCGAGCGCGGCTGCCTGGTCAGCGAGTTTCCGCCCGGCACGCCGCCCCACAAGTGGCACTTCCCCCGGCGCAACCGCATCATCGCCGGCCTGGCCCGCGGTGTGCTGGTGGTCGAGGCGCCGGAAAAGAGCGGCGCCCTCATCACCGCCCACTACGCCCTCGACGAAGGGAAGGAGGTCTTCGCCGTCCCCGGGCCCATCCACAACCGGTCCAGCTGCGGCCCCAACCGCCTGATCCAGGACGGCGCCGCCCTGGTGACCTCCGCCGCCGACATCCTCCGCGTCCTGGAATCGCGGACCGGCGAGCCGCTGCCGGAGCCGTTGGCGGTGGGCAGCGACACCCTGGATCTCGAGGAAGTCCACCCGGAGCCCGCAGCCTCGGAACTGGCGCGCCGCATCTGGACCGCCTTAGCGACCGGCGCGATGGATCTGGAGGTCTTGGCCACCGATCTGGGAGCGGAGCCCGCTGCCCTCTCCGTGGCTCTGTTGGAGCTGGAGCTCTCCGGCCTCATAGAGAAACTCCCGGGGCCCCGCTACGAGCGGGTGCGCGCCCGCCTGAGGCGGTAGGCTGTCCTCAAACGGGCCTGCCTCCGACCCTACCGCCGGCCGGCGACCCTACCGGGGCTGCTCTGCTTCCTGATTCGGGGCCGCCGCACCGCCGGGAGGAATCTTCGCCAGGAAGAGGTCGGGGGCTAGGTCCTGCTCGCTCCAGATGCCGCCCGTGAAGATGAAAGCGCCATCGGCGGTCTCCTGCAGCATCACGCCCCGGTCGGTACCCTCGCTGCCGAAGCTCTCGCTCCACAGCGTTGTGCCGTCGTCGCTGACCGCGGTGAGCCTGGCGCTCCAGTATTCGGCGCCGCCGCTGGCGTAGCCTGCGATTGCGTAGCCGCCGCCCGTCATCGGCGCACCCATCATGGCGCGGTCGTCTCCCGCGTCACCGACCGTCCTCGTCCAGAGGGCGGCCCCGCTTCCGTCCGTGCGGACCAGGTAGATGTCGTTGGCCCCGGCGCCGAAGCTGTCGGTGTAGCCGACCAGCAGGAAGCCGCCGTCGGGCGCCGGCGCCACGCCGTGGCCGATATCGCTGCCCTCTCCGCCGTAGCTGTGGGCCCAAACGACATCGCCGACCGAATCGATGCGGACCAGGGTGGCGTCGAGCGGGCCGGCGGCCCCGTCGCTCGTGATGCCGGCGAATACCGAGCCGCCATCGCTCGTCGGCTCGGTGGCGAAGACGCGATCGATCCCCGGTCCGCCCAGCGTGCGTGTCCAGACCGTGTCGCCGCTCGCGTCGATGCGAAGCAGGTAGAGGTCCCATTCGCCGGCGCCGTAGCTCTCCGTCTGCGCCGCGATGACATACCCGCCGTCCGAGGTCTCGTGGAAGGCCCAGGCTCGTTCGTCGTCAGGGCCGCCGTAGGTGCGTGTCCACAGCGCGCTACCCTCAGCGTCGGTACGGATCACGTAGACATCGTCGCCACCCGCGCCGAGACTGTTCGTGAAACCGACTACGATATATCCACCGTCCCCGGTCGCCCGGATGTCCCAACCGAAATCGCCCCCCGGCCCGCCGATGGCTCGGGTCCACAGCGTGTCGCCCGCAGCGTCGGTGCGGACCAGGTAGACATCCTCTGCGCCGGCGCCAAAGCTGCTCGTATAACCGACTACGATGTACCCGCCGCCCGGCAGCTCTCGAACTGCGTTGCCGACTTCGGTCCCCGGGCCCCCGATCGTGTGACTGAACACGGCCGGCCCGGCGGTGCCCGAGGGTGCGCCGCTCCGTTCCTTGCAACCGAGGCAGGCGATCGTCGCCGCGGCCCACAGAAGGGTTCCGGCTGGAAAGAGCCTGGATCGCGGCATCAGAGTCGACATAGTCCACATAACCCACCTGTCCATTCTGTACCCGGTCTGTACTTTGTGCCCGGCGACGGAACTCACACAGTCTGGCGCCGGGCATTCGATTGTGCCAGTGCCGGAGCGTCACCGGCATGGGAGGCGCTGGGGGGCCTGCGAGCGTAGCTCGTGAGCGGGCACGATGTTGCAACGCCCCCTCCGGTGCACGCGAGCGGCGAAGCTCGAGGACCCCCACGCCGACCACCCCCCCCGGGATTGCAAACACGCCGGCATCTGCGAACTTTCCACGACGATGAAGCGAGACTACTACGATATCCTGGGCGTAGGGCGGGACGCCGACGACGGCGCCATCAAGCGGGCCTACCGTCAGGCGGCCCTCAAATTCCACCCGGACCGCAACCCCGACGACACCGAGGCGGAGGAGAAGTTCAAGGAAGCGACGGAGGCCTACGAGGTCCTGCGCGACCCCGAGCTCCGCGGCCTCTACGACCGCTACGGCCACGACGGCGTGAAGGCCGGGGTCCGCGGCGGTGGCGGCGGCTTCGGCGGCTTCAGCACCTTCGACGAAGCCCTCAATATCTTCATGCGCGAGTTCGGCGGCTTCGGCTTCCAGGACATCTTCGGCGCCGGACGGCGCGGCCGCGCTCGCACCCGCGGCTCCGACGTCAAGATCCGCATCACGCTCACCCTAGAGGACGTGCTGAAGGGTGTGAAGAAGACCGTCCGCATGCCGGTCCTCGACAACTGCGAGGAGTGCAACGGTACCGGCATGCGTAGTGGCGCCCAGCCGACCAGCTGCCCCCACTGCGGTGGCTCCGGCGAGCTGCAGCAGGTGCAGCGCTCGCTTTTCGGCCAGTTCGTCCGCGTCGGCCCCTGCAGCAACTGTGGCGGCGAAGGTCGCGTAATTAGCGACCCTTGTCGGAACTGTAACGGCGAGGGCCGGAATCGAACCGAGAAGTCGTTCGAGCTCGACATCCCACCTGGCGTCGACAGCGACGACTACCTGACGCTGCGCGGCCAGGGTAACGTCGGGCCCCGGGGCGGCCCGCGCGGCGACCTGCTAGCGGTAATCAAGGTGGAGCCCGACGAGCGCTTCACCCGACGCGGTGCCGACCTCATCTACGACCTGCCCGTCACCTTCAGCCAGGCGGCGATGGGCACCACCGTCGACGTCCCCACCGTCACCAAGAGCGCCAAGGTGAAGGTCCCGGCCGGCGTCCAGACCGGACACGTCATTCAGCTCCGTGGCAAAGGCCTGCCGCACCTGCGACGCGGCGGTACCGGCGACCTGTTCGTGCGTGTCGTCGTCGTCACGCCCAAGAAACTCACGCCCGAACAACGCCAACTGTTCGAGACGCTGGCCGAGATCGAATCGCCGGCAGCTGAGAGCGAGGATGGTGCGGGGTTCTGGCAGAAGGTCAAAGACGCATTCTTCGAGTGACGAGGAGGCTCTGACCAATGGCGGATTGTTTGTTCTGCAAGATCGCAGCCGGCGAGATCCCCGCCGACAAGGTCAAGGAAGCGGACGACTGGATCGCCTTTAGGGACATCAGCCCGCAGGCACCAACCCACATCCTGATCATCCCCCGCGAGCACATCGCCACCCTCAACCATGTCGAGGCGGGTAAGGAGACGCTCCTCGGCAAGCTGTTTCTCGCCGCCAAGCAGATCGCCGCCGAGGAAGGGATCGCCGAGTCGGGCTACCGTGCCGTGGTGAACTGTAACGCCGACGCCGGGCAGGCCGTGTTCCACATCCACATGCACGTGCTGGGCGGCCGCGAGATGGGCTGGCCGCCGGGCTAGCGTTGACGCCTCACCTTGCAGCTGGCTAGAATAAAGGTTTGCGGACCACACGCGGGTGCGGCCGCGGCAACACCCAACAGCGACGAGGCGGAGATGGCCGAGGCCAACCTCGAGCAGCGACTGCGCAACGACATGAACGAGGCGCGCCGCCAGGGCGCTAAGGACCGCGCCCGCCTGTTGTCCACCATTCTGGCCGACGTCAAGAACAAGCAGATCGAGCTCGGTCACCAGCTGGACGACCAGGAGGTCATCGAGGTTTTGGCCCGCTGCGTCAAGCTGAGGAACGAGGCGGCGGAACAGATGGTGTCGCGGCCCGAGCTGGCGGACAGGGAGCGGGCTGAAGCCGCGACCATCAAAGAGTACCTACCGCCCGAGGCGAGCGAGGAGGAGATCCGTCAGAAAGTCAGAGAGGCGATCGCGGCCGGTGCGAACAACATCGGCGCCGTCATGGGGGCGGTGATGCCCCAGTTCAAGGGTCGCGCCGAGGGCCGCGACGTCAACCGCGTCGCCCGCGGCGAGCTGGAGAAAGGGGGGTCGGGTGACTGACCGCTTCCCATACCCCAGTCGGTTCCGACCCGCACGTGTGAAGACACGGGGGTGCTGGCCAGCAGATGCCGGCGCCCCCGTTTGACATCTGTGGGCCGGTAGCCGGTGGCCGGTAACCGGTACCCACCGGCTACTGGCTACCGGCCACAGGCCACTGCTCAACCGGAGATGAACCAGCACGCACTGGACGCCCTCGAATTCGAGCGAGTGCTCGAGATCATCGCCCGCTACGCCACCAGCGAGCCGGGGGCCGAGGCGGTGCGTGCGCTGCGACCCGTCCCCGATGCTGCCGCCGTCGCCGCGGCGCTCGACGAGGTCGACGAGATGGTGAGCTGGCTGATCCGCGATGAGAGTTGGGCGCCGCCCGTCATACCCGATATCGCGGGATCGCTCGACCGCCTGGCCATCGAGGGGAGCGTCTGGAAGGAGGCCGAGCTGGCCGGCGCGCTGCGACTGCTCCGCGGCGCGCGCGATGTGCGTCGCGCTCTGCTGCCGCAGGCCTCTCAGTTCACGCGACTGGGCGCCCTGGCCGACGGGCTGCTCAAGGACGAGAAGCTTCAAAAGCTGCTGCAGGAGTCGGTGGACGAGGACGCCGAGACCCTGAAGGACTCCGCCTCCGCCGAGCTCAAGCGGTTGCGCCGTTCCATCCGCTCGGCCCGCAGCGATCTGGTCAAGACCCTGGAATCGCTGGCCCGTGCCCTGCCGGAGCGTATCGCCGTGCCCGACGCCTCGGTCACCATCCGTAGCGGCCGCTACTGCATCCCGATCCGCAGGGAAGGGCGCTCCGAGGTCGGCGGCATCGTGCACGACGAGTCGGCCAGCCGCGCCACGCTCTTCGTCGAGCCACCCGCCGCCATCGAGCCGATGAATCACCTGCGTGAGCTGCACATCTCCGAGACGCGCGAGGTGGAGCGGATTCTCAAGCAACTCACCGACCGCCTGCGACCACACGCCGCCGAGCTGGCGGGTACGCTCGAACGACTCGTCAAGCTCGACTCGCTCTTCGCCCGCGGCCGCTACGCGCTGAAACGCGGCTGCTCGCGACCGCAGCTCGTCCTTCGCGAAAGCGAAGGCTACCGCATCGTTCACGGCCGCCACCCGCTGCTGCTTGAGACGTCCGAGCCGCTCGTCCCCTTCGACCTGCTGATGAACCCCGGCGAGCACACTATTCTGGTCACGGGTCCCAACGCCGGAGGCAAGACGGTGCTGATCAAAGCGGTGGGCCTCGTGGCGACGATGACCCAATCCGGTATCCTGCCGCCGGTGGGGCCGGGCTCCGCCGTGCCGGTCTTCAGCGGGATCTTCGCCGACATCGGCGACGAGCAGTCGATCGACGCGTCACTCTCCACCTTCACCGCCCACCTGCGCAACATCCAGGTGATTCTGGAGGAGGCGGAGCCCGACTCGCTCTGCCTGATCGACGAGATCGGCGGCGCCACCGACCCCGTCGAGGGCACCGCCCTCGCCCGGGCCGTGCTGCTCGAGCTGGCGGACAGGAACTGCATGACGCTCGCCACCAGCCACCTCGGCGAGCTCAACTCGCTCTCCGCCGAGCACCCCGGCATCGTCAACGCCGGGCTCGCCTTCGATTCCGAGCGCATGCAGCCCCTCTATCGGCTCATCAAGGGGCGCCCCGGCCGCAGCTACGCACTCGCCATGGCCCGGCGCGTCGGCTTCCCCGAGGCCGTACTCGCCAACGCCAATGCGGCGCTCAGCCAGGAGGAAGTCGACACCGCGCGCCTGCTCGCTGACCTCGAGGCCAAAGAGGCCGAGCTCGACGAGCGGATCGCCGCGCTCCAGCGCAAAGAGCGCGAGCTCTCGCTGCGGTCCGAAAGCCTGGAGCGCGATCAGGAAGAGCTGGCCGAACGGCGCCGCGAGCTCGAGCTCGAGACGCACCGCAAGGCGCGTGAGTTCCTGCTCGAGGCGCGCAAGAAGCTGGACGAGGCGATGAAGGCGGACCGCCAGACGGCCCGCGAGGCGCGTCGCGAGCTCGAGGCCAGACTGCGCGATCACGCCCAGGCGCTGCGCCAAGCCGATGAAGGACGCGTGACCGATCAGGATGTGGCCGACTTCGCGTCAGGCGACCTCGTCTGGATCACCTCGCTGGAGCGGGAGGGCCGCGTCCTCGAGCGGCGCGGACCCGACGTCGTCGTCGAGATGGGCGGCGTCAAACTGCAGCTCGCCCCCGGCGTCCTCGAACGGCGCGGCGAAGCGAAGCGCGCCTCTGAAAGCGCTGCGTTCTTCAGTGGCCCCGAGATCGATGCGCGGCCCGAGATCGACCTGCGCGGCCTAACAGCCGACGAGGCGCGCCTCGAGCTGATCAGGGCGCTCGACGCCGCACTGCAGGCGGGATTGGCCGAACTGCGGGTGATCCACGGCAAAGGGACAGGCGTGTTACGCGAAACGGTCGGCGAGTACGCCCGCAGCGACCGGCGGATAAAATCGCATCGCCTCGGCGCGGCATACGAAGGCGGTAGTGGTGTAACGGTACTGCAACTGGACTAGTCCATTGCAGAACCCGTTCCGTCTTTGTCGTTGTCTTTATCGTTATCGTGATCGTTATCGTCACAGCGGCGAGCACGATAACGACAACGATAAGGCCAACGATAAGGATCGCGTAGCGATAGGAGCACGAAGGTTAACAGATGGTATCGGACGAGTTGCTTGAGGAGATCCGCGCACAGGCCGATCTGACACAGATCGTCGGCGAGTACGTGCAGCTGCGCCGCAGCGGTAGGACCTACCGCGGTCCCTGCCCGCTGCACGGCGGGGAAGGGCCCAATTTTTCCGTCGACCCCGAGCGCGGCATCTTCAAGTGCTTCGTCTGCGGCGAAGGTGGCGACGTCTTTTCCTTCCCGATGAAACTGCTGGGTCTGGACTTCATCGAGGCGGTAAAGTTCGTGGCCGAACGCGTCGGGATCGTGGTACCCGAGGTCGAGAGAGAGGAGGAGGATCCTTACCGTGATATCCGCGAGGCCGTCGCCTTCGCCGCCGACTGGTTCGAAAAACAGCTCTGGCAGGAGAAACACGGCGAGCGGGCGCGGCGGTACCTGCTGGTCGACCGCGGACTGGCCGAGGAGACGGCGCGCCGCTTCGGGTTCGGCTACGCACCCGACTCCTGGCGAGGGCTGCGCGATGCAGCTGGCGTCCTCGATATTTCCGATGACGTGCTCATGCGGGCGGGCCTCATCAAGGCGAGCGAGCGGGCCAAGGAACCCTTCGATGTGTTCCGCGGCCGTTTGATGATCCCGATCTACAACCTACGCAGCCGGCCCATCGGGTTCGGCGGCCGCCTGCTCGCCGACGCCGACGATGCACCGAAGTACATCAATTCGCCGGACACGCCAGTCTTCCACAAAGGTCGGATCGTCTACGGTCTCAACTGGAGTCGGCATGCCATCCGGCGCCAGGAGGTCTTTTACGTTGTCGAGGGCTTCATGGACCTGGTATCGCTGGTCGCCGCCGAGGTCGAAAACGTCGTGGCACCGCTCGGCACGGCGCTCACCGAGCATCAGGCACGAACGCTCGGCCGCTACGCCAAGCGCGCGCTGCTGCTCTACGACAGCGACCGGGCCGGCCTGACCGCGACCTTCAAGGCGGCGGACGAACTGTTGCGCGCCGGGGTGCACCCAAGCGTAGCCACCCTACCACCCGGCGAAGACCCCGACTCGATCGTCCGCAAGGGCGGGGCCCAGGCGCTGGCCCAGTACACCGATGCGGCGATCGATGTGCTCGATCGTAAGATCCAGATCCTCGAGAGCCGTGGCTATCTCGATACGATCGAGGGAAAACGGCGCGCCGTGGACGGGCTGATGCTCACCGTACGCGCCGCCGCCGACGAAGCGTTGCGCGACATTTATCTGGACCGCGTCGCGACCGTAACCGGCGTGCGCCGGTCGACTCTGGAGCGCGAGCTGCGGCGACCGGTGGGCGGAATGCGGCGGCCCAAGGCACCAGCCGCGGAAATCGAGGGGCCGGCCAGCGCGGTTCCCAGGCTGGGCGCCGAGCGCAAGCTGCTCCTCCTGCTACTGCGCGACCGCTCGCTCGTCCCCAGGGTGGCCGAACAGGTCGAGCCGGATAACTTCAGGACGCCGGAATACCGAGAGATCTATGACGCTCTGGTCAGAGCCGCCGAGACGGCGCCGCCGGAAACGCGCGACGGAGGCGACGATCTGAGCTGGGCGGAAGATCTGCCGCCGGCGCTCTACGAGCGGATACGCGAGATAGT
>JASFTI010000031.1:0-17498 GCA_050053635.1 Gemmatimonadales bacterium | reverse complement strand
CCGGTCGACGGTGAACTTGGCCGCATGCGGGTTGGGCGTGCCCTGAACGTTGATGCTCGGGTCCGGCATGGCCCTCTCCTTTCGCTCCCGAGAAGTGGTGGACGGCGGAAATATATCCCTCAGGCCCGGGCTAAACAGTCCTCCAGGGCGGCCAGCGCGAAATCGAGCTGCGCCTCGGTGATGGTAAGGGGCGGGGATAGCTCGATGACGCCGTCGCCCGCCAGGAGGATGAGGCCGACCTGCAGGGCCTCCTTCACCACGCGGGCCGCCCGCTCGGGATCCGGCCGGGCGCCGGGATCGCGGACGAGCTCGACGGCGGCCAGCAGACCGCGGCCACGGACGTCGCCGATGAAGCGAACCCGGGCGCGTAGCTTCTCCAGGCGTTCCAGGAGCGTCGCCCCGAGCCGGGCCGAGCGCTCGGTAAGCCCTTCGGACTCGATCTCGTCGATCTGGGCGAGCGCGGCGGCGCAGCCCAGCGGGTGGCCGAGGAAGGTGCTGGTGTGGAAGGCCTCCCCAGCGCTGGGCGGCCAGGCGGCCATGATCTCCGGGCGGCCGATACAGGCGGAGAAGGGTAGGGCGCCGCTGAACGCCTTGCCTACGCAGATGATGTCGGGGACGACACCCTCGTGCTCGCAGGCGAACCAGCGGCCGGTCCGGCCGAAGCCCGTATAGACCTCGTCGAATATGAGGACGAGGTCGCGACGATCGCATTCGTCGCGCAAGCCGCGCAGGAATCCATCCGGCGGAACGACCACGCCGCCGCGTCCCAGGATGGGCTCGACGATGATCGCGCCGATCTGATCGTCGGCGTCGAGCTCATCGGCCACCGCCTCGAGCGTGGAACCCAGCAGGTCGCCGCCCAACGCCACCTCCGGATCCGGGCGGTAACGATCCGGGAAGGGTACGCGCGCCACCGTTATGCCCAGCTGATCCTGAAACGGTTCCCGGAAGAACTCGCCGTCGGTGACGGCGAGCGCGCCGTAGGTCAGCCCGTGGTAAGCGCCGCGGAAACAGAGCACACCCGGCCGGCCGCTGGCGAGCCGGGCGGTCTTGAGCGCCGACTCGACGGCCTCGGAGCCGGAGCTGGAGAGCACGCTCTGGCTCAGATCGCCGGGAGCGATCTCGGCCAGCCGCTCGAGGAGGCGGACCTTGATCTCGGGCGGATGGACATCGCCCATACCGTGTGCCAGGAGGTCGAGCTGGCGCTTGACGGCCTCCGTGACCCGGGGAGCCCGGTGTCCGGCGGCGGCGACGCCGAAGCCGGCGGAGAGGTCTATATAGATGTTGTCGTCGACGTCGAGGACGTTGGCGCCGAGGGCCTCGCGCCAGAAGATCGGGAACTCGTCGGAGACGTAGGTGACGTTGGGCGACTCGTAGCGGCGCAGGGTCGCGGCGAGACGCCGCGACTCGGGGCCGGGTGGCGATACGGTTATGCGGGGCAGCTGGTCGCCCGCCGATAGTTCAGACATGGTAGGGGCGGATTCGCCGGACGCTAGACCTTGCTGTGGGTGACTTCCACGACCTCCGTCCCATCGTCCTGCGGCACCACATTGAAGTCGCCGAAGACGTCGGGTGCCTCTTCCTGGAGGGTGCGAAGCGTGGCGATGGCGAGCCTGCGGATCTCGGCATCGGCGGCGGGCGAGCCGCGCAGTTCGATGAAATGGCGCCAGGCGCGGGAGTTGGCGGTGACGACGATCTTGGTCTCGGCCGAGTTGGGTAGTACGGAACGTGCCGCCTGTCTGGAGCGCTTGCGCCGCATCGTCGCCTTGGGCTCGTCGGCCACCTGTTCGCTGACTTGGGCGAGCAGGGTGCGGTAGTAGTCGAGCGAGGCCTCGCAGGCCTGCTTCCAGGTGTCGAAGGCGGGCGTGCCTTCGCTGATCTCGGGCGGTAGCACGAAAGCGATCTCCGACTCGTCGACGTAGCGCTGCGAGAGCTGGGAGTATGCGAAGCCGGCGCGGTGGCGAACGAGCTCGTGGGTCAGCGCCCTGGATATCCCCTCGAACAAGAAAGTGAAAACGGCGTGCTCGAGGACGCTGCCGTGTTTCACCTGCAGCAGGTTAGTGAGGTATTCCTTGTTGGTGGTGCGGCCTTGAATCGTCTGGTGGCCGCCGGCGACTCCGGACTCCTTGCCGAAGCTCAGGTAGCAGAGCCGGCCGGCGAACTCGACTAGCGCCTGCGCATCGACGTCGCTATCGCTCTGCCAGTCGATCTCGGGATGTCCGAGATACTGCTGCCGGGCCAATAGCGTCACCTTCGGATTGCGGATGATCTCCATCGCCTTCTCGAGTTTAGGCTCAATGGCTTCGGGTCGGGCGCGGCGTCATCGTCGCCGCCACCAGCCGGTGATCAGCAGGCCGAGAGCGGCACCGGCGATCGCGGTCAACCAGAGCTCGCGGACCCCGGGCAGCGCGAGCCGTTCGCCGATGGTAGGGGTCAAGCACGCGTCGCGCTCCGCTGCCGGCGGCGGCGCCGCTGGCGCTTCGCCATCCGGGATCTGGGTCACTGCCCCGCACTCGGGACAGCGGCCGCGGTTGGCCTCGCGATCGGAGCGACTGCTGAAGGTCAGCGGCTCGCCGCAGTCCGGGCACTGTGCGTCGAGGTTGAGGGGCTCGATCAGGCCGTAGAACTTCGAGCGCGAGATACCGAGCTCCTCGGCCAGGCGGCCGGCGGGCTTGGCGGTGCCCCAGTAGAGCTGGTTGGCTTTGGCCGCGAGGCGGCCGGCATTTCCGTCAGGCATGGTCACATCCCGGCGCGCGATTGGACTTCGGACGTGCTGATGCTCGCTTGGCAATGTAAGTTGAGCGTGCCGGCGGGGGCAATCTGGAGGAGGTATGTCCGGGATAAGAAAGCTGAGGGCGGTGCGCGCCGTCGTCCGACCCGACAGGCGTGACAAGTATCTGGCGCGTTGGCGGAAGTACGCGGCCGCGGTGGAGGGGGCCGGCGCGCAGGTCTGGCTGTACGAGGACCAGGTGTTGCCGGGCCGGTTCCTGGAGTTCACCGAGCACGAAGCGGCGGAGGGGATGGAGGGGAAGTTGGAGCATGCGTTTCGGGAAGCGGACGTGAAAGGCGTGTGTGTGCGTCGGGAAGGGGACGATGTGCTGTATCGGGAGGTCTTAATCGGTGGCCGGTAAGCGGAAGCCGGTAGCCAGTGAGAAACAGTCTATGCATCACCGGCCACGGGCTACTGGCTACCGTGCGCCCGGCTGCCCGCGTTGCCCAACGGCAGGGGACGCTATGCTAAACGGAGCCCGCTACCAATTATACACCGTCCAGCGCCGGCACTCTTCGCTCGTGCAGACGATGCGAACCCGGAAGGGAGAGCCCGTGGTGGAAGGCCCCTGGTGCTTCTCGACCAGGCGAGCCGTCTTGGCACCGCAAACGGGACATGGCGGTTCGCCGCCGGGGATCGGGTTCTCCCGGTCGGCGCTCTCGAGCTCGGCCGCCTGGGCGGCGTCGTAAAGAGGGCCGGGTTCGTAGGTGGGTCCGCCGTCTTTCGAGTCATTCATATGTAGAGCCGTCGTAAGAGCCGTATCGTCTATGCCGAATTCAGAACTGTATGAGCTTGCCGAGAAGTATCGGCCCGAATTCCCGATCTTCCGCTCGGCCAGCTACTTGAACTCGTGCTCGTTGGGTGCGCTATCGCAACGTTCGCGCGCGGCACTCGGCGAGTTCGCCGAGCTTTGGGACAGCTGGGGCGCCGCCGCTTGGTACGAGCACTGGTTGGGCGCCTGCGACGATGTCCGCGCCGCATTCGCCCGGCTGGTCGGCGCCGACGTGAGCGAGACCGCTCTGGCGCCGAGTATCTCGGCAGCACTCGCGTCGATCCTCAGCGCGGTCGATTTCGGCGTTCGTCCCAGAGTAGTGACCACCGAGCTCGATTTCCCGACAGTAGTCTACCAGTTCCTGGCACGCGGCGCCGGCGGCATCGAGACGGTAGTGCTGCCCTCGCCGGACGGCGTGAGCGTGCCGCTCGAGTCGTTCGCCGAAGCGATCGACGAGCGCACGGCCCTGGTGGCGACCTCACACGTCTACTTCACCAGTGGCGCCATCCAGGACGCGGCGGCGCTGGCGCAGCTCGCGCACGAGCGAGGTGCGCTCTGCCTGATCGACGCATACCAATCTACTGGCCAGCTTCCGGTGGATGCCAGGGAGCTGGGCGTCGACTTCCTGCTCAGCGGCGCGTTGAAGTGGCTGTTAGGCGGCGCAGGGCTGGCCTACCTCTACGTGAGGGGGCCGCTGATCGAGGGGCTCGAGCCCACCGCTGTGAGCTGGTTCGGTGTCGATGACCAGTTCGCCTTCGACCCGATCGGGTTCAAGTTGCGGGCCGATGCCCGGCGCTTCGAGCTGGGCACGCCGGCGGTACCGACGGTCTACACGGCGCGGGCGGGGCTCCAGCTGATCGAGGAGGTCGGCGTCGAGCGGATCCGTAGACGCGTAGCGTCGCTGACGGAAGACCTGCTGCAACGGGCACTGGCGGCGGGGTTCAAAGTGCGTAGCGCCGCCGAACCGGAGGAGCGCTCGGGGATCGTGATGGTGGAACATGCGGACCCCGCGACTGCGGTGCGGCGTCTGGGGGACGCCGGTGTGATAGTCGACCACCGGCCGGGTGCCGTCCGTTTCTCACCACACTTCTATAACACGACCGATGACAACGAGAAGGCGGTCCCGGTGCTGGCCGGGTGATGTAGCGGCGGGGCGTCGAGGCGGCGCCCGTTGATGAGGGCGGGGCGGGCTGGTAGGTTCTCTCGTCTCGTGCCTAGGAGAGAGAGATGCCGAGATACTACACGCTGGAGCAGGCGAACAGGACGCTGCCGCTGGTGCGGCGCATAGTGACCGACATCGTGGCGGCCCATAGCGAGCGGGCAGAGCTGATCAGGGAGTACGGCCATCTCGATCACGATCTCGAGACGACGAAAGAGCGGCGCCGCGAGTTGGACGGCCTGCTGCACGAGCTAACCGATCGCATCAACGCGTATATCGACGAGCTGGAGAAGATCGGTGTCGTGTTCAAGGGTTTCGAGCCTGGGCTGGTCGATTTCTATGCGATGATGGACGACCGCGAGGTCTTTCTCTGCTGGAAGTTGGGCGAGTCGCAGGTGGAGTACTGGCACGAGCTGGACGCCGGGTATGCGGGGCGGCAGCCGTTGCCCGGGCATCAGGTCGATGACGATGACGATCGCGATCAGGATCAGGATAACGATCACGATAACGATCACGATAACGATGGAGATGGAGATGGGGATGGGTAGGGACGGATGGGAGTGAGGTTCGAGAGTGCGGCGAGCGGCCCGACCGTTCGCTTCGAGGGTCGGGTTCTTTTCCTGACCGAAGAGCCCGAGCTCATCCGCCAGCAGTTAGCCGGCGAAGATCTCGATTGGGATCCTTCGATAAAGCTGCGCGACGACATCTCGACCGACGAGATCACGCCGGTCTGGGTCTGTTACCACTACGACGAGAAGCTGGGCGATTATCCGTACGTCGGTCTCGAGTGCCGCGGCGAGCGGCCGATCGGTGAGCGCGATGTGAAGAAGGGCGGCTTCGTCGCCTGCGTTTCGGGCAAGCGGCGCGGTAAGGGCTCGAGCCGGGAAGCTTCGCCATTCGCCGAGTTGAATGCCGGCATCCGGATCGTGATCGCCGAGAACATAGAACGGATCTACCGCGAGAACTGCCAGAATCTCGGGCTCCTGACGTCAACGGACTTCGACCTGATCGAGCGCATCCGGGAAGGCGCGGCGATCCCGCTGGCCGAGTTCACGGCGGGTTCCGATCCGATCACTAGGGAGATCATAGAGCGTGGCGGCCTCTTCGCTTATAACGAGGCGCGCCAGACGGGTGAGGTTTCGCCACCGTCGCCGGCGACGCCGGCGGACCGGCCGTTGACGGTAGCGGAGAAGATTCTGGCGAGCCGCTGGATAACGGACCTGGCGAAGGGCGAGCTGGGCGTGCCCGCGGTGAAGCCGGGCGACACCGGTTTCGTGAGGACCGACATCCGGTTCTCGCACGAGTATGTAACACCGATGGCGGCGGGCCTGTTCGGCCAGTATACGCCGGATGCGGAGATCCGTGACAAAGACTCGGTGCTGCTGTTTCGGGACCATCTGGCGATGCTCGACCTTGTGATCTCAGAGGAGCGAAAGGCGGCCGGGCTCCTCGATCTGGCGGGCGGCCTGGCCAAACGGCAGCAGGCGTTCTCCGAGGAGCAGGGGCTTCTGCTGCACGGCGATCTGAAGGGACGGCAAGGCTCGGAGGGTATCTGCCACACGATCGTCTACGGTCACTACGCTACCCCGGGTCAGGTGATCGTCGGCAGCGACTCGCACACGCCGCATTCCGGCGCGCTGGGCACGGTCGCGTTCGGTGTCGGCTCAACGGCGATCGCCAGCGCCTGGGTTACGCAGGATGTACGGGTTTCGGTACCCGAGACGGTCAAGATCGAGATCGTGGGTCGCAAGCTGGAGAACGTGACCGCGAAGGACATGGTGTTGGAGGTTCTGCGCCAGCCGTTCGTGAAGGAAGGCGGAGCAGTGGCAAAAGTCCTCGAGTGGAGGGGTCCGGCGATCGCCGCCCTTTCGGTCGATGAGCGTGCCACGCTCACCAACATGTCGGCGGAGATCGGCGCCTTTACCGGCATCTGCGAGGCTGACAAGAGGACCGTCGAGTTCCTGGTGGAGCGGCGCGGTATGAACCGGGCGGATGCGGAACGGCTCTGCGAGGGCTTGAGGAGCGACCCCGATGCAGAGTACGCCCACGTCATCGAAGTCGACGCGTCACGGCTGCGGCCGATAGTCGCGACGCCGGGCGACCCGGGTCGGGGAGTGTTCGTCGACGAGTTGGATGGGCCTGTGGAGGTCGACATCGTCTACATCGGCTCTTGTACCGGCGCCAAACGTGATGACATGGACATGTACGCCCGGGTCTTCGTGCCCGCTGCGGCCGCAGGGCGCCACGTCCCGGAGAACGTGACCTGCTACATGCAGATGGGCTCGCTGGACGTGGAGGAGTACTGCCGCGAGCAGGGTTATTTGGAAGCCTTCCAGGCGGTTGGGGCGCAGCTGCTCGCCCCGGGCTGCGGCGCCTGCATTAACGCCGGTCCCGGCGTCAGTAGCTCGCCGGAACAGGTGACGATCTCGTCTATTAATAGGAACTTCCCGGGCCGGAGCGGACCGGGCAAGGTGTACCTGGCGAGCCCGTACACGGTCGCGGCGTCGGCGCTGGCCGGTCACATTGTGGCTTGGGAGCCGGGTTAACGGTGGGCGGTGTGGCAGTTTAGGCGGGGCGTCACTGCTACTTCGATTCAACCCGCAAACGATACACGTGCCCGGCATCGGGGAACGGGCGTCGGGGCAGGCCGTCTCGCTCCGGCCTCCCCCGCGCTCGCGGCTGCGCCGTGATCGCGGGCTCGCTAACCCCAGCTCCGCTCCACGACCCGCCCCGACGCCCGTAGCCCGTGGGTGTGTGCAAACGGCCGCTCACAGCTGCAGTCCCCTCACTCGCATGTTGCCGCGGCATGCCGCTGGGTCCCACCTCGATCAGAGCCGGGAGGAACCGGGGGACCGACGAGCGTAGCTGGTGTTAGCGACCCGGCTCAGATCCTCAGGCCAAAACTGCGGGTGAGCTGCCCAATGACCTCTCGGGGTGCACCGACCCAGACTGCCGGGTCGGCCGGAGCGAGCGGTCCCCTGGTTCCGACCCGCCAGCGCCATTTCCCGGCGTGTGCCGCGCAACCATCTTTGGATAGGCTGTGTCATAAGTACGGAAGCGGGCAGACCGGTCATTCCAGTGAAGGGGCTAAGTGGAAGAGCACCATTTAGTTAGGCGGGTTGTCGAGGGAGATCCGACGGCGGAGCGCGCGCTCTACGACGCGCACGTGGACCGGGTCTACCGGCTGGCCTACCGGATGACCGGGGATGACGATCTGGCCCAGGAGTTCACCCAGGAGACGTTCATCCGGGCTTTCGACCGCTTGAAGCAGTTCCGGGGTGACGCGGCGCTGTCGACCTGGCTGCACTCGATCACGGTCTCGGTGGTCTACAACGGGATGAGGAAAGTGAAACGGTTGCAGAAGCGGCAGGTCGATCTGAAGGAGACTGGCGAGATGGCGAGGAACCCGGTCGAGGCGGAGCCGGACCTGAAGGAGCGGTTGGTGGCGGCGATCGACGATCTGCCTATGGGCTATCGAACGGTGTTCGTGATGCACGACGTTGAGGGCTACAAGCACGAGGAAATCGCAACGGCGCTGGGCGTGTCGAGCGGCACGTCGAAGGCGCAGTTGTCGCGGGCGCGCGCCAAACTGAGGAAAGCGCTCGCGGAGTTTGCCGAGGAGTGGGCGTCATGATGGAAGATCGCTTCGATGAGGTTTTGATCGAGGCGGCGCGGGACTATAACGAGCCGCCGGAGACGCCGCGCGAGCTCATGTGGGCGCGGATCGATGCGACGCGCCGCGAGCGGGCACGGCGGCGCCAGCAGCTTCGGGTCCTCTACTCACCCTGGACTCGCTGGGGGATGGGGATCGCGGCAGCGCTGGCGATCGGGATCGGCATCGGTCGTATAACAACCGATCGGGATATCGAATCGGGGCCGCCCGTGGCGGTGACAGCGGATCCGGCGGTCTCGCCGACTCCGGCCAGGGCGCGACTCGCCTACCGCATGGCGGCGACCGAGCATCTGGTCCGGGCGGAGACGTTTCTGACTTCGTTCCGCGCCGATGCTCAGGCCGGCCGCGCCGACGCGGAGTTCTGGTCGGGCGCCGGTGAGCTGCTGGCGAGCACGCGGCTGCTGATCGATTCGCCGGCGGCGGAGGACCCCATGTTCCGATCGCTGCTGGAAGAGCTGGAGCTGGTGCTCGTCCAAATCGTGCGGCTGTCGGCGGAACGCGGGGATGGTGAACTGGAGCTGGTAACCGAAGGACTGGAACATAGAGGCCTGCTGCCGAAACTGCGCACGGCGATTCCCGCTGGGCCGACGGTGGCGATGGAAGGAGTGCTCTGATGCTTGGGAAAGATCTACTGAAATCGATGATGACGACGACGGTCCTGCTGGGCATCGCCGCGCCGGTGGCGGCGGCGCCTCAGGTTGGTACAGCCGATGAGGCGATCCCGGAGGTCGGGAGCTTCTATCAGCAGGACCCCGCCGATCAGGCCTACCGTGCCGCGCGTGAGCGACTGAACCGGGGCGAGTACCAGCATGCCGCTGAGATGTTCGCCGAGGTCTACCGACGGTATCCGAATTCCAACTACGCGGCCCAGGCGCTCTACTACCAGGCGTTCGCCCTCTACCGCAACGGCCGCGAGCGCGACCTGCGGGCCGCCGAGGAGGCGCTGCGCGAGCTGCAGAGTCGTTACGCCGATGAGGAGGTGGCGCAAAGAGACGCCGAGGAGCTGATGGCGCGGATACAGGGCGTGCTGGCGCAGCGCGGCGATGCCGCGGCCGGTGAGGACGTGACACGTCGGGCGCGGGGCATCGGGGTCGGCGGTCAGGAAGAAGCGTGCGAGGATGAGATCCGAATCGCGGCGCTCAACGCGCTCTTGCAGATGAACTCGGAGCAGGCGCTGCCAATCCTCGAGCGGGTGCTGGCCGAGCGCGGCGAGGACGCCTGCAGCGTGGAGATGCGACGCAAGGCGGTGTTCCTGCTCTCCCAGCATATCGACGACGCGAACGTCGACTTGCTGCTCGACGTCGTACAGAACGATCCGGATTCCGAGGTGCGCCAGCAGGCGGTGTTCTGGCTCTCTCAGGTGCCGGGCGAGCGGACGGTGGACGCGCTGGAAGAGATCCTGCAGACATCGGACGATCCGGAGCTACAGAACAAAGCGATCTTTTCGCTATCGCAGGTGGAAACCGAGCGCGCGGGGCAGATCCTGCGGGACTACGCGATGCGCGAAGGTGCGGATCCGGAGCTCAGGGCGCAGGCGATCTTCTGGCTGGGGCAGTCGCACGGTGCCGAGAACGCGGATTTTCTGCGGGAGATCTACGCGAGCACCGAGGAGTACGAGATCAAGGAGAAGATCATCTTTTCGCTGGCCCAAATCGGCGATGACCAGACCGCGAGCTGGCTGCTGGATCTGGCGGCCGACCCCGATGAGCCCATGGAGATGCGCAAGAAGGCTCTGTTCTGGGCGGGCCAGTCGCACGTCTTATCGATCAGGGAGATGGGTGAGCTCTACGAAAGGATGCCGGAGCGCGAGCTGAGGGAGCAGATCATCTTCGCGCTGTCACAGCGGCACGAGGATGGGGCTGTGGATTTGCTGCTGGAGATCGCGCGGACCGAGGAGGACGTCGAGCTGAGGAAGAAGGCGATCTTCTGGCTGTCGCAGGTGGACGATCCGCGGGTCGCCGAGTTGCTGCTCCAGCTGATCGAAGGTGGCGGGTCATGAACAAGCTGATCGTGATCGTCGGTGGGGCCGCGGCATTGGCGCTGGCCCCGGCGGCGCATGGGCAGTCGATCGCCGATGCCGTGGACGAACTCGGTGACGGTAAAGTGCGGATGAGCTTCGCCTCGCGGCCCGGCGTCTGTGGCGATGGTTACCACAGCATCTCGATGGACGGCGGCTGGCAGATGCGCCACGGGCGCAGCGATGATTGGGATGTCGAGTGCGAACACGGGCCCGTGCGTGTAGTGCTCAGGGTGCGCGACAGCGAGGTGACCGAGGTCGACACGTACGTGGGCGGCCGCTGGCGTGAGCCCGGCTCGAGCACGGTCGATCTGGGCACCGTGCCGGTCCGGCAGGCGACCGACTACCTGCTGTGGCTGGCTCGTGCATCACGCGGCGACGCGGGACAAGAGGCGATCTTCCCGGCGCTACTGGCGGACAGCGTGACCGTCTGGCCCGAGCTGCTCGATATGGCGCGCGACAGGTCGCTGCGGCGCGACACACGCAAGAGTGCGGTCTTCTGGCTGGGCCAGACGGCAGCGGAGGCGGCGACAGCGGGGCTGACCGAGATCGTGTACGACGACGAGGCCGAGCTGGAGATCCGCAAGACGGCGATCTTTGCCCTGTCGCAGCGTCCCGTCGATGAGGGCGTGCCAGCTCTGATCGAGGTCGTGCGGACGACGCGCGACCCGGCCTTGGTGAGGAACGCGCTCTTTTGGCTGGGCCAAGCGGACGATCCTCGGGCGATCGAATTGTTCGAGGAGATCCTTTTGGGCCGGGGTGGGAATTCGTGAATCGATGACTAATTGACTAGCAGGTCGCTGAAAAGAGGTCCGTGGATTTAGGTAGGCGCCGGGGTCCCGTGGGGGTCCACCTTGGACCTCGCTTCACCGCGCGCGTGCGCTGCGCGAATGCGTGGCACCGAATTCCCAATTCCCCCTTCGCCCTTCATACCTTCTAACGCCCCCGTCCACCCGAATGCGGCTGAAACCCAGGGTGATCGCCTGCGTAGTGAGTTGCGACCCACCCATCGCCAGGGCCTGTCAGCGGCCGCAACGCAGGAGGAAACGATGAGCAGAAGCCGTGTGGTTGTTGCTCTCGTGCTGAGCGCCGGGCTGTTTATCGGGTGCGACGACGATGGCGGGCCGAGCCTGGCGCTCGCCGACCTCGTCGGCTCGTGGATCGCCGATGAGTTCGAATTCACCAACCAGGAGAACCCGATAGAATCCGTCGACTTCATCGCGGCCGGCCTCGATGTGACCATGACCATATCCGCCAACGGCAGATACACGATCGGGGCGGCAGATCCGTTAGGGAGCGGCGCCGATTTCATCAAGGGCGCCCTGCTGGTCGAAGAAGGTTTCCTGCTGGTGACGGACGACGACGAGCCTGGCGAAACCATCGCCTTCTCCGTCCAGCTGTCGGGGGACGGCTTGACGATATTCACTGACGAGGTGGACTACGACTTCGATGTCCCGCCTGACGGCATCGACGAGCCGGCGGACCTGCGGGCGGTGTTCCAGCTCGCTACCGGTACGACGGTGGCGGACCTTGTCGGCACCTGGGAGGCGACGGAGTTCCGGTTCGTCAGCAGTCCGACACCCACCGACACGATAGATGTGATTGACCTGGGTGGCGGCCTCAGCGTGACGCTCGTCGCCGACGGAAGATACGACATGACTATTGAGCTCCCGGGCGAACTGCCCGATGATCAGAGCGGCGTGGCACTGGTCGTTGGCGATATAATCGTGATGATCGACGAAGTGGCGCCGGAGGGCTCGATAAGGTTCGAATACGGGCTCGCTGGGGAGACGATCACACTGCGTGGTGAGGACTCGATCGATTTCGATGACCCACCGGACGGGACAAATGAGGCGGCGGTCGTCGAGATGGTTTTGGAACGGAAGTAGAGCGGCGGCGCTGGCCTGCCGGCGCTAGACAGTGAGCGATGTTGAGAGTGGGGCGAGTCGAGCCGGGCTCGCCTCTGTCTATTCGACGACTACCGTCGGTAAAGGAAGACGGTCGCTGATCCGAGCGAACTCGGGCCCTAGCAGCGTACGGGGATCGAGGGCAGCGCCCTGCAGGTAGAGGCCCCAGTGGACGTGCGGGCCGGTAACCCGTCCGGTCGCACCGACCCTGCCGATGAGCTGACCTTTCTCGACCCACTGACCCTCCGTGACCTCGTGCTTCGAGAGGTGGAAGTAGCCGGTGACGACGCCTAGGCCGTGATCGATGTAGACCGCGTTGCCGGTGTAAAAGAGCTCGCGGGCAATGACGACGCGGCCGCTGTTCGCTGCATATACCGGGTCGCCGGTGCGGCCGCGGATGTCGAGGCCTGTGTGCCGGCTCCTCAGTTCATTGTTGAAAAGTCGGCGCTGACCGTAGGGACTGGTAGTGGCGTCGTCGCGTGGCATGACGAAGGCGCCGTTCCACAATGGTACCGTGGTGACGGTCGCCAGCGCGGCCCGGACGATCGCACGTTCGCGGCGAATTCGCTCGAGCGCTTGCTCGTCGGGTGCGGTGAAACGGCTCGCGACCCGCAGGCGCGTAGCGGGGAAGTCGCGAGTGTCGACCGACAGCGTCAGCTGCCGGGTGATTCGGGTGCCGTCGACGAGCGTAACGGTGATGTCGACGGGCACTTCAGGGACGTTGAGCGGTGCGGCGACGAGGCCGAAGTAGGCACCGCCATCGAGCGACGACAGGATGACATCTCTGTCTCGGGCACGCGCTCGGGCCTCGAAGACGGGCAGGCCCCGGGGTTCCGGCTCCAGCGTGAGGACGACGAAGGTGCCTTCGCCGGGTATGGTCGGTGTCCAGTAGATACGTGGCGCCAGTCGGCCGGGCGGTTCGATCGCGCCTAGCCGCTCGGCAAGCCTGACTTCGACGACCGGTGGCGCTGCCGGTGGTGGCACCGGGTCGGGCGGATCCGGCACGCCCGCGCAGCCTGCGCCGCAGAGCAGAAGGAAGGCCCAGGCAAGTGTGAGGTCGGTGGTACGCCGCCGGCTCACTACGGTCCCCTATGCAGGTTGGAAATCGGCATTGATCGAACTTCGTCTTTTCGATGTCATGGACGTTGCGTCGCGGCGTCCACCTGGCTGAGCGAAGAATAAGCGCCTCGGCGGGAGCCACAAGGCGCTTTCGTGCGTTGTTTGATCAGGTGGTGAGCGTCGACTAGTTTTCGACCAGTTCCCACGCCTCAACCGAGCCGTGAATTCGCCATGGTAACTGAAGAACAGGTCAGAGAAGCGCTGAAGCAGATCGAGGACCCCGAGGTCGGCCTCAACATTGTCGATCTCGGCCTCGTCTACGATATCGCGGTCGAGGGGACCAGCGTGCTCGTCCGCATGACCCTCACCAGCCCCGGTTGCCCGGTCGGCCCCCAGATCCTCAACGGGTCGAGGATGGTCGTGCAGGAGCTCGAAGGGGTCGAACAGGCGGAAGTCCAGCTCGTCTGGGAACCGTTCTGGTCTCCCGACCGGATCAACCCGGAGTACCGGAGTATTTTGGGTTTCTAGGGGTCGGCTTGGGGATCCTCTCGCTTCACCGCTCGCGAGCACCGGTCTCCGGCGGCGCACCATCGTGCTCGCTCGCGAGTTCCGCTCGCAGGACCCCCCGGCGCCTCCCACTGTGGACCGGCACTGATCACCGAGAACCGACCGCCGCTCACCGGTCAGTGCACACTGCATGCCGCATACCGACCTAGGGCGAGTCGCAGGCGATGCTCTCGGAGCTAGTGGCGTAGCCGAGTGGCGAGGAGACATCGCGGCCGGCGTAGAGCTCGCAGCGCCGGTCGGTCGCATCCATCCGGGTCCAGGCGGCCCAGCCTCGGGCGTGGGCTTCGGCAATCGTGATCTTACTCTTGGGGGTGGGGTTCATGCTCTCGCTGACGAGACCGACGTCGTCGGCGTACGTCAGGTGCTCCCGGTAGTAGATCTCCTGAGCGGTGGCGAGGTTGCGCAGGTCCGACATCATAGTTGCCTGGAGAGCCTGATCGTACGACTTGCTGAATTTCCCCCAGGCGATAACCGTCAGCACGGCAAGCAAGGCCAGCGCCGTCATGATCTCGACGAAGGTGAATCCGCTAGTATCGTGTCGTCTCATGGGTTCGCGTACTCAGGGACGCTCGTCCGGGGCGCATCTGTGGAGGGGAGAGCCAGGAGGCCGAATCCTTGCCGACCGAGCCCTGAGCGGGTAGAATCGGGCTTATCACCCGACAGGGTAGTGCCAATTTAGCAGGAATTTACAGCGCTCTCAACCTCCGGGGGGAGAATGCATATACTCGACAAATGCCGCAACTTCACACGTGCCCGTGAGGTTATGGCATCGGGGTACTACCCGTATTTCGTGCCGATCGAGGGCTCGTCCGACACCGAGGCGCGCGTCGGCGGCGAGCGAAAGATCATGATCGGCTCGAACAACTACTTGGGACTTACGCATCACCCCTGTGTGGTAGAGGCGGCGCAGGCAGCGATCAAGCGATACGGCAGCGGCTGCACCGGTAGCAGGTTCCTGAATGGTAACATGGATCTGCACGAGCTACTGGAGGCGCGGCTGGCCAAGTTCATGGGCAGCGAGGCGGCACTCGTTTTCAGCACGGGTTATCAGACGAATCTGGGGGTGATCGGGACTCTGGTTGGCCGCAACGACCGTCTATACCTGGACAAGCTGGACCACGCCAGCATCGTGGACGGCAGCCGGCTGGCGTACGGCGAGGTGGCGCGGTTCAAGCACGGCGACCTGGAAGGCCTGCGTCGCCAGATCGAGGCGGAGGTCGTCGCGGACGGAGACGAGTTCGGCCGCATGGTAGTGGTGGACGGCGTGTTCAGCATGGAGGGCGATATCGCCGACCTGCCGAACTTGGTGCCGTTGTGCGAGGAGTTCGAGGCCGTACTCGTCGTCGACGACGCACACGCGATCGGCTACCTCGGCCCGAGCGGTGCAGGGACGGCGGAGCACTTCGGTCTAACCGACCGGGTTCCGCTGACGGTTGGGACGTTCAGCAAGTCGTTCGCCTCGATCGGCGGCTTCGTCGCGGGCCCCGAGTCGGTGATCCACTATCTGAGGCATCACGCCAGGAGCCTGATGTTCAGCGCCAGCATGCCGCCGTCGGCGGTGGCCACCGTGCTGGCGGCTCTGGACATCATCGAGCAGGAGCCGGAACGACGCGAGCGACTGTGGCAGATCACACATCGGATGATGGACGGGTTCCGCAGCCTCGGCTTCGAGATCGGTCCTACGCAGACGCCGATCATCCCGATCATGATCGGACCGATGGAGAAGACCTTCGTCTTCTGGAAGGCGGTATTCGACGCCGGCATCTTCACGAACCCGGTCATGCCGCCGGCGGTTCCGGAGAACAGCTGCCGGCTGCGAACGAGCTATATCGCGACGCACACCGACGACCAGCTCGACTACGTGCTGTCAGTGTTCGAACAGGTGGGCAAGCAGTTGGCCGTCATATAGGTCGCGTCACTCACCGTCACCCCGATTTCCAGCGAGCAAGCAAGTGAGCATTGAGATCAAACCCGTAGAGACGCGGGCTGAGCGGCGAGCGTTCATTCGCTTTCCATGGCGTATCTATCCGGGTCACTACCCCGCTTGGGTGCCGCCGCTGCTCGTGGAAGAGCACAAGCGTATCGATCCCAAGAAGAATCCGTTTTTCGGCCACGGCGCCGTGCAGTTGTTCCTCGCCTACAAGGATGGGCGCATCGCAGGCCGGATCGCGGCGATCGAGAACACGCTGCACAACGAGTTCCACGGCGACGAAGTTGGCTTCTTCGGATTCTTCGAGTCGGTGGAAGATCGGGAGGTCGCGGGCGCCTTGCTCGACAGAGCGGCGGAGTGGGTCGGCGGCCGCGGGCTCGACACGCTGAGAGGGCCGACCAACTTCTCGACCAACGACGAGTGCGGACTGCTACTCGACAACTTCGATTCGGCACCCTACGTGATGATGACCTACAACCCGCCCTACTACGTCGACCTGCTGGAGGGCTGGGGGTTGGAGAAGGCCAAGGATCTACTGGCCTACGAGGTTAGGCGCGAGGAGTTCGACCAGCCGCGCTTCGCCAAGCTGCAGCAGCTGATCGAGCGGTTCGGCCGCGAAATCTCGGTGAGGTCGCTGCGGATGGACCGGTTCGAGGAGGAAGTCGCGCTGGTCCGCAAGCTGTACAACTCGGCCTGGGAGCGTAACTGGGGGTTCGTGCCGATGACCGACGCCGAGGTCGACCACATGGCGAGGCAGCTGAAGCCGGTGGTCGACCCGGAGCTGGCGTTGATCGGCGAAGTAGACGGCGAGCCTGTCGGGTTCGCGCTGGCCCTGCCCGACGTGAACCAGGCGATCCGCCACGCGAACGGGCGGCTCTTCCCCTTCGGGCTGATCAAGTTTCTGTGGCAGATTCGCCGGGTGAGCAGGATCCGGATCATCACGTTGGGTGTGACGGAGGAGTATCGAGGCGGCCCGATGGCACCGATGTTCTACTTGGAGGTCTTCAAGCGGGGCAGCCGCAAAGGTTATCGGGTGGCGGAGAGCTCGTGGATACTCGAGGACAACCAGCCGATGCGCCTGGGCGTGGAGAAGATGGGGTTTAAGCCTTACAAGACGTATCGGCTCTATGAAAAGGCGATATCGCGCTAATGGGAGACGAACATCGAAGGTCGAAAGCTGAGCATTGAACGTCGAAGTAGCTGCTCGATGTTCGATGTCCGATGTCCGATGTTCAACGTCCAATAGACATGGGCAAAACGGTTTTGGTCACCGGTGGCACCGGCTTCGTCGGCAGTCACGCCGTCGATGCGCTGCTCGAAGCCGGCTACCGAGTCCGCTGCACGGTGCGGAAGACCAGCAACCGGCGCTGGCTGGAGGGCAAGCCGGCCGAGCTGGTCGAAGTCGACCTGCAGGAGGCCGGTCTCGAGGAGGCGGTGGACGGGGTCGATGCCGTCGTCCACTGCGCTGGCCTGACGCGTGGTTCGCGACGGGCGCTGTATGCCGGGAACCGGGACGCGACCGCCGCGCTGGCCGACGCCTGCGTGGAGACGGGGCGTACCATCCGCTTCGTCTACTGCAGCAGCCAGGCGGCGGCGGGCCCGAGCTCGATATGGCGACCACGCGAGCTGGCGGAGCCGCCAGAG
>JASFTI010000030.1:0-17531 GCA_050053635.1 Gemmatimonadales bacterium | reverse complement strand
CAGGTCGGCCTCGGCCTGGGGACCGTGCCGGGGTTCGAGCAGCAGTCGTTGCTCTTTCTCCTCGGCCTGACTTTGGCCGCCTGTTTCCTCTATGCGGCCCTCTCCGTGGGGTACCCGCGGGGCTGGCGGCCGCAGGAGAATGGCACGCCACGCTGCAGCCGCTGCGCCGCCGAAATCCCCTTCGGAGTTGCCCACTGTCCCGCCTGCGAGCAGCGCCTCACCTGGTAGCCCGACCAGCGCTTCCTGTGCCGCTGCAGGATTGACAACCACCGCCCCGGCGACCACGTTTCCCGTTTCGGAACCAGTGATTATCACCGTATCGGACGTGCGGTAGTCGCGGCGCTGTTCAGCGCCGGCCGACACGACGCTTGACGGCCTTCCCAGGGTGCCCCCAGCGCCCGTCGGGTCGCAGCACGAGGAAGGATCGCACAGAGGATGTTTTCGGGAATACGAGGACGGTTGCTGACCATCGGCGGTATCAGCCTGGTGTGCTTGTGGGCGCTGCTGGGGCCGCAGCTGACGGCTGAGGAGGACGTGAGTCCGATCAAACTGGGGCTCGACCTTCGGGGTGGCACGCACCTCGTCCTGCAGGTCAGCGACCCCGAGGGTGCCATGTCGACCGAGGCACGCACCGACGCGGCGAACCGCGCCCGCGAGATCATCGCCAACCGGATCGACCAGTTCGGTGTGCGTGAACCGACCATCCAACGGATCGGCATCGATCGCCTCATCGTCGAGCTGGCCGGTATCCAGGATGTCGATAGGGCGAAAGGGATCATCGAGCAAACGGCATTCCTCGAGTTCAAGATCGTCAGCGATGGCACCGACTTCGTCGATCGGCTGCCCGCGATTGACAGCGTGATCGTCGCCGCGCTCGGCGAGGAGGCGATCCCGCAAGAGGCGCGGGTCGAGACCGCGCCCGGACTCGAAGATCTCTTCCAGCAGCGCGATTCCGCTGAAGCCACACCCCCCTCGCAGGAGGTCGAGCTACGACCGCTCACGCGCCTGCTCCTCGATTCAGGACAGCAGGGCTTGGGCGTCTTCTTGGTCGAGGATCCTCAGGTCGAGAGCGTCGAGGAGTACTTGGAGCTTCCCGGGGTCCGGGCCCGGATCCCCAGTGACATATCGCTGCACTGGGGCACCGAGGCCCGGGCCATCGCCGGCAAGACCTACACGCCCCTCTACGTCACCGAAGCCGAACCGCTGATCACCGGCGAGTACCTGGTCGATGCGCAGGCGATCCGCGATCCACAGTATGGTACGCCGATCGTACCCTTCCGCCTCACGCGCCAGGGCGGCCGGATCTTCGAGCGCGGCACCTCCAGACACGTGGGTGATTTCATGGCGATCATCCTGGACGGTAAGGTCCAGGGTGGGCCGCCGGTGATCCGCGACGTGCTGAGTGACCGGGCCCAGATCGAGCTCGGCACCGGCGCGACACTGACCGAGGCGCAGGACATCGCCCTCGTGCTACGGGCCGGTGCGTTGCCGGCGCCGATGGAGATCATCGAGGAGCGGACGGTCGGCCCGTCGCTCGGCCAGGACTCCATCGACCAGGGCAAGATCGCCGGCATGATCGGTGTCGCTCTCGTCATCGTGGTCATGATCGCCTATTACCGCTTCGCCGGTGTTCTCTCGGTAATCGGTCTGCTGATCTACGTGCTGATCATCTTGGGCGGATTGGCCGGCCTGCAGGCGACTCTCACCTTGCCCGGCATCGCCGGCTTGATCCTGTCGATCGGCATGGCGGTCGACGCCAACGTGCTGATCTTCGAGCGGATAAGAGAAGAGCTGGAAGGCGGCAAGACGCCGAGAACCGCGGTGGACACCGGGTTCCAGGCGGCGCTCTCCGCCATTATCGACTCGAACCTTACCACCCTGATCACCGCGATCATCCTCTACCAGTTCGGGACCGGACCGGTCAAGGGGTTCGCGGTTACGTTGTCTATCGGTATCGTAGCTTCGTTCTACAGCGCGGTGTTCGTGGTGCGGACGTTCATGCTGATCTGGCTCGAGTCCCGTGCCCCGAGCGCCGAGCTGAGCATATAGGAAGTAAGGGAGCCGATCGATGCGGCTGTTTGCGAAAGCCAACTACAAGTTCCTCGAGCAACGGCACACCGCCTACGTGGTGTCGGCCGTGCTTATCGTGCTCGGTGTCATCTCCATCGCCGTCCACGGCGGGCTGAACTACGGCGTCGATTTCACCGGCGGTACGCTGTTCCAGGTGCGTTTCAGCGGCGATGTGGAGGCCTCGGACGTGCGCAGCGCCCTCGGAAGCGCCGGTGTGACGAACCTTCAGGTCCAGAATTTCGGCGGGTCGAACGAGTTCCTCATCCGGATGGCCGAGTTCATCGAGGGTGGCGACCGGGAGCTCGCCGCGCAGGTCGACCAGATCCTCGACGACACCTTCGGCGCGGATTCCTACGAGGTCGTGCGCACCGAGGCGGTGGGTCCGCGGGTCGGTGAGGAGCTGAGACAGCGGGCGGTGGGCGCTGTTCTAATCGCCTTCGTGCTCACCCTGATCTACCTCGGGTTCCGCTTCGAGTGGCGGTTCGGCCTCGCGGCGATCGTTGCCACGTTCCACGACATACTCATCGCGTTTGGCGTGATCTCGATCCTGAATATCGAGATCTCGTTGCCGACCGTGGCGGCCATCCTGACGATCATCGGGTACTCACTCAACGACACGATCGTTATCTTCGATCGAATTCGCGAGAACCTGAAGAAACACCGGCGACTCGAATACATAGAGATCCTCAACCTCTCCATTAATGAGACGCTGCCGCGAACCGTGATGACCAGCGGAACGACGTTCGCCGTCCTGCTCGCACTCGCCGTGTTCGGCGGTGCGGTCATCCGCGAATTCACCATCGTGTTGATGGTCGGGGTCATAATCGGGACGTACTCGTCCATCTTCGTCGCCTCGCCGGCCCTGCTCGAGGTCGAACGCCGATCCGGCGGTGTGCGGAGCAAAAGCGACCGCAGGAAGGTAGCGGCAGCGCGCGCCGACGCGTGAGGCTGTTCGACTCTCACGCCCATCTGACCGACGAAAGCTTCGCCGCGGAGCTCGACGCCAGCCTGGCGCGCGCTGCGCAGCGAGGTGTCGCTGCCGTCGTCTCCGTTGCCAGCGATATGGACGATGCCGGGGCCGCCATCGAGCTGGCACGATCTGCATCCCGGCCGCGTATCTGGGCGACGGCCGGGATCCACCCGCACGAGGCGGAACGCTGGACGCCCGAGTCGGCGGCCCGGCTCGAGCGACTGGCCGGCAGCGAGCCCGTCGTCGCTATCGGCGAGACGGGGCTCGATTTCTACTACGATAACGCGCCACGGCGCCGGCAGATCGAGACTTTCCGGGCCCAGCTCGACCTGGCCGGGCGCCTCGCCCTCCCCGTCGTCGTCCATTCGCGCGCGGCGGACGAAGATACGGCGACGCTGATTCAGGAGCTCAGCGAGCAAGTCGTCGGCGTGCTGCACTGCTTTAGCGGCGGCACCGAACTGCTGCAGGTCGGTCTGGCGGCCGGCTGGTATGTCTCTTTTTCCGGGTTGGTCACATTCAAGAATTACCGAGACCAGGACCTCGTACGGGCGGTTCCTGGTGAGCGACTGCTGGTCGAGACCGATAGTCCCTACCTGGCACCGGTACCCAAGCGGGGACGCCGGAACGAGCCGGCTTTCTTGGAGTACACCGTGCGGCGCCTGGCGGAGATCCGGGGCGAGGAACCCGAGGAAGTTGCCGAGTTGACGTTCGAGAACGCATGCCGGGTTTATGGCCTGGCCGAGTGGATGGCGTAGTGAACATGAACATCGGAGGGCGCCGTGTGGATTCGAAGTTCGAAGTTTGATGTTTGATGTTCGATGTTCGAACTTCTTTTGATACAACGCTTGATAGCCACCCCTCCCTCGAATAGCTTCGCTTCATGACACGCCGCATTCTCATCCTTCCCGATCACGTCGCCAACCAGATCGCGGCGGGCGAGGTCGTCGAACGGCCGGCTTCCGCGGTGAAAGAGCTAGTCGAGAATTCGATCGACGCGCGGGCCGGCCTGATCGAAATCGATCTACAAGCCGGCGGCAAGACGCGCCTGCGTGTGGCCGACGACGGTCACGGGATGGTGCGCGACGACGCACTGCTCGCTATCGATCGGCACGCCACGTCGAAAATCAAGGATGAGAAAGACCTGCGGAAGATCAGGAGCCTCGGGTTCCGCGGCGAAGCGCTGCCCTCGATTGCCGCCGTGTCACGATTCGAGCTCGAAACGGCACCGGCTGAAGACGGTGAAGGGACGCGCATCAAGATCGAGGGTGGCCGCGTCGTGGCGGTGGACGAGATCGCCAGGCGACCGGGCACGACGGTCACGGTGCGATCCCTGTTCTTCAACGTGCCGGCCCGCGCGAAGTTCCTTCGCTCTTCGGCTGCCGAGACCAGGGCTGCCTCGGAGGCGACGATCAAGCTGGCGCTGGCCAACCTGAGCACTGCATTTCGGCTGCGGTCGAACGAGCGTGAGCTCCTCGATCTCCCGCGCACCACCGAGCTGGCGGCGCGCGTCGGTTCGATTTGGGGGGACGAGCTGGCGGCGACGCTGGTTCCAATCGATTACGCGTCCGACGGCATGCGGGTTGCCGGCCTGATCCAGCGTCCTGCCGATAGCAGGCCCGGCTCACGCCGGGTCTATCTGTTCGTCAACGGCCGGCCGTTCGTCGATCGATTCGTCGTTCGTGCCGCCGAGGAGGGGTACCGTACGACGGTACCGCACGGATATAAACCGGCGCTCTTCCTCTACCTCGAGCTCCCGCTGGAGGGAGTAGATGTCAACGTCCACCCGACGAAAGCGGAGGTTCGTTTCCGCAACAAGATCAAGTTGGAGGCCACGGTGACGGAGGCGGTGCGCTCGGGGTTGGAGGGGCTCGAGAGCGCGCCCAGCCTCGGTCGCTACGAGGGCAACTTCCAGCTCGCTTCCCGCCGGCCAACTACAGGCGCTCCGCGGCCGCAGCCTGAGGGTGCGGGGGCGAGCCAAATCGCGCTCTTCGTGCCGGGGGACGCGCCGCCTCAGACCCCGGTCGAAGGGGAGGATTCCGAGGCTGGAACTCCGATGGCTCGGCCGAGCGCGATGTGGCAATTGCACAACTCATACATCCTGGCCGAGACGCGCAGTGGACTGATCATCGTGGACCAACATTCGGCCCACGAGCGCATTCTCTTTGAGCGCATCATGCAGGAATACGATGAGGGAAACGCTACGTCACAGCGCCTGCTCTTCCCAATTACGATTCGCCTCTCGCCGCCCGAGGCCCAGGCGGTTGAGGAGTTGCAGGGGATTCTGAAGCAGATTGGCTTCGAGTTGGAGGCGTTCGGCAGCAACACCGTAATCATTCACGCCGTGCCCAACCCGCACCCCCGCTTCGACGCCGAGCGTTGTTTCCGTGAGATGGTCGCCGAGCTGGCTCACGGCTCGCCGCTTGTCGACTCGGCGCGCAACCAGCACGAGCGCGTGGCCAAATCGTTCGCCTGTAAGGCGGCGATAAGAGCGGGCCAGCCGCTCTCCGACCCCGAGATGGCCGAGCTGTTCGACCGGCTGTTCGCCTCCGAGCTACCGGGCCACGACGTCCATGGCCGGCCCACGATCCTCCGCCTTTCACTCGACGAGCTCGAGCGGCGCTTCGGGCGCACGTGAGGACGGGCGCGGACGAGAAGATGAGCCCGCCCGCTTCGCCTAAGGCGATGGTCATCACAGGTCCCACCGGGACGGGGAAGAGCGCTCTGGCCGTTGAGGTCGCCGAGCGGCTGAACGGCGCTATCGTCTCGGCTGACTCGCGACAGATCTACCGCGACATGGACATCGGGACCGCAAAGCCGCCGCCGGCTTCGCGCGAGCGTGTGCCGCACTACGGGCTGGACCTGCTGGCCCCCGATGCGAGCTACAGCGCCGGCCGTTTCGCTCGCGACGCCTGGCGCTGGATCGAAGAGATCGGTGGATGCGGACAGCTCCCTGTCGTTGTCGGAGGGACTGGATTGTTTATCCGCGCCCTGCTTGACCCGTTGGGTCCGGAGCCCGAACTGGTGCCGGAACGCCGGGCGCGGCTGCGTCGTTACCTATCGGACCTACCTGTCGACGAGCTGCATCGATGGCTGAAGCGCCTCGACCCGCAACGTGCAGAGCAGCTGATGGGTGAAGGCGGTAGCCAGCGTCTCGGCCGCTCTTTGGAGGTGGTGCTGCTATCGGGGCGCCGCCACTCCTGGTGGTTGAGCCGGCCGGCGGAGACCGCGCCGCTCGCCGCTCGCGTCTACTGCCTGGCGCTGCCTCGTGAGGAACTCGACCGCCGGATCGACGAGCGCTTCGATCGGATGATGGAGGCGGGCCTGCTCGATGAGGTTCGGGCACTGCTCGAGCGATTCGGTGCCGACGCGCCGGGGCTCAACTCGGTAGGCTACGTGGAGCTTATCGCGCACTTGAGCGGCACCGTATCGCTCGAGGCCGCACTCGACGCAGCGAAGCGCAGCACGCGGCGCTATGCTCGACGCCAGTTGACTTGGTTCCGCCACCAGTTGCCTGGAGACACGGTCTGGCTGGCGGCCGATCGTCCGCTGGCCGAGCTGGCCGATGAGGTGGTTCGGGCTTGGGATGATCGTGCAGCGCCACTGGCAGGTTGAGAAGGGCCCGCGTACTTTGGCTCGGGAACTCCCCAACGCGGCTGAGCTTGTATGAGAATAGGTATTTCCTGTTATCCGACCTACGGAGGGAGCGGCGCGGTCGCTACCGAGCTGGGGATGCGCCTGGCCCAGCGTGGTCACGAGGTTCACTTCGTGTCATACGCGCACCCGTTCCGCCTGCCTCGCTTTCTGAGGAACACGTACTTCCACGAGGTCGAGGTTTCGCGGTATCCGCTGTTTGAGTATCCGCCTTACTCGTTGGCCGCGACCGTGGCGATGCATGAGGTCGCAACCCAGCGGCATCTCGATCTCTTCCATGTCCACTACGCCGTACCTCATGCGACGTCCGCCTGGCTGGCGAAGCAGATGCTCGATGATCCCGGTGACCTAAAGATCGTCACCACTTTGCATGGGACCGACATAACGCTGGTCGGTCAGGATCCGTCGTATCGCTCGATCGTAAGGTTCTCGATCGAGCGCTCCGATAGCCTGACGGCCGTCTCCGAGTTCCTGAAGCGCGAGACCATTGCTGTCTTCGGGTGCACCGGTTGCGATGTGCGCGTGATTCCGAACTTTGTCGATACCGAGATCTTCGGGCGTGGTGCAGATGACCAGCGCCGGCGCAACCGCAACGCTCTGGCCAACGCCGACGAGAAGATCATAATGCACATCTCGAACTTCCGGCCGGTCAAGCGCGTCGCTGACGTCGTTCGCGTATCCGCCCGGGTGATGGAGAAGCTGCCGGCGCGCTTGATCTTCGTAGGCGACGGTCCCGATCGGCACATGGCCGAGGAGAAGGCTCGTAGTCTGGGGATCGGTGATAGGGTGGTCTTCCTCGGCAAGCAGGAGTCGGTGGCCGAGCTGCTCGCCTGCGCCGACCTGTTTCTGCTCCCCAGTGAGTCGGAGTCGTTCGGGCTCTCGGCCTTGGAGGCCATGGCCAGCGAGGTCCCCGTGGTCGGCACGCGCTGCGGCGGTCTCGAGGAGCTGGTCGAGGATGGCAGCACGGGCCGTCTTCTCCCCGTCGGCGCGGTGGATGCCATGGCGGATGCGGCGATCGCGATCCTGGCGGATCCGGAACGGCAGACGGCGATGGGCCGAGCCGGGCGGGCCGAGGCGCAGGAAGTGTACTCGGTGAACCGGGTGGTATCGCTGTACGAGTCGTTCTACGAAGAGGTTCTCGGCGGTTGAGGCCGTAACGGTGGGCCGATGAATTTTCTCGAGGCCATCGTGCTCGGTATCGTGCAGGGACTCACCGAGTTCTTTCCCGTTTCGAGCTCGGGGCACCTCGTTCTAGCGGAAGCGCTGTTGGAGGTGAACCCGCCGGGCGTCGCCTTCGAGGTGATGGTTCACCTGGCCACGCTTCTTTCGATTCTCGTTCTGTATCGGCGCCGCGTCGTAGAGCTCATCGTCGGTGCCGTACGACGGCGGCCCGCTGACCTCCGTTACCTGGGAATGCTGGGGCTCGCTTCGTTGCCCGCCGCGCTGCTGGGGATGACACTGTCGGGTGCGATCGCCGGTGTCTTCGACCTGCCGCTCGTGGCCGCGGTCAACCTGTTGATTACGGGCCTTGTCGTATACTCGATCCGTTGGCTCGTAGCGGACTGCGACCGGCCCGATCCGGGCTGGGCCGGGTCGTTGCGGGTGGGCATCGCGCAAGCGCTTGCCCTCCTGCCCGGCATCTCGCGCTCCGGTCTCACGGTGGCGGCGGCCCTGCACGCCGGGACGAGGCGCGAGCTCGCTGCGGAGTTCAGCTTTCTGCTGGCCGTGCCGGCGATCCTCGGCGCCTCGGCCCTCGAGATACCCGAGCTCGCCGGCGGCGCGGCGGGCATCGGCGGTGCCGCGCTTTGGGCCGCGGCTCTCAGTGCCTTTCTGACTGGTGTACTCGCCATCCTTCTGTTCGTGCGCTGGCTGAGCGGCGGCCGCTTCCACCGCTTCGCTTACTACTGTTGGGCGGTGGGTGGAGCGTATATCGTCTACGCATTGCTGACGACCTGAATCGAACGAGACGACCTGAATCGAACGAGACGATGGAGGCGCTAACTGAGCTAGTCAGGCGGCGAATTGCCGAGGCGCTGGCTGAAGACATTGGATCGGGCGACTGGACCACCGAGTGGTGCGTCGAACCGGATGCCGAAGCCGAAGCCGAGATCGTCGCCAAGGCGGAGGGCGTCGTCGCGGGGCTCAGCGCTGCCGGCGAAGTCTACCGGCAACTCGGCGGAGCCGAGCTGCAGCCGCTGGTCGGCGACGGCGACGATGTGACGGCCGGTACGCCCGTTGCCCGAGTGACGGGTAAGGCGCGTGCTATCCTCACCGGGGAGCGGACGGCGCTCAACTTTCTTGCTCACCTTTCTGGTGTGGCAACTTTGACGCGGCGCTACGTCAGAGCCGTAGAGGGTACGGGCGCGCAGATCACCGATACCCGAAAGACAACTCCGTTGTGGCGCGAGCTCGAGCGTTCGGCGACGCGGGCCGCTGGCGCGGTCAACCATCGTCGCGGACTCGATGCCATGGTACTCATCAAGGAGAACCACCTGGCCTGCGGCTGTGACATCGAGCACGCCGTCGAGCGCGTAAGAGAGTCGAACGCGAGGGGTCTCGCGGTCGAGGTCGAAACGACGAACCTGCAGGAGGTGGGGGCAGCGCTGGAGGCTGGGGTCGACCGGATCATGCTGGACAACATGCCCGTCGAGCAGGTGAGAGAAGCAGTGCGGCTCATCGGCGGTCGGGATCCGCGACCCGAGATCGAAGCGTCGGGCGGTGTCAGGCCGGCTGATGCGAGAGAGCTCGCGGAGACGGGGGTCGACTATATCTCGGTCGGTGCGCTGACGCATTCGGCGCCCGCCCTCGATCTCTCGCTCAGATTGCGGAAGTTGGAGCCATGACCCGTAAAGCATCGAGCTGGGAAGGGCAGAGGCTCGCCGTGCTCAGGGAGCGTTGGGACCGGCCGCACGTCCATATCTACTCCAGCATCGATAGCACGAACACGTTGGCCGTGAAGCTGGCGGAGGAAGGGGCGGCAGCGGGGACGATCGTTCTGGCGGACCAGCAGACGAGCGGTCGTGGCGTCTCGCTGCGGCGCTGGCATTCGCCGAAGGGGGCCGGGCTCTATCTGTCTCTCGTGTTGCGGCCTCAAGAGGTATCCAACCCGCTCCTGCTCCCCTTACTTGCCGGGCTGGGGACCGCCCGCGCGGTCGAGACGCTGGTAAGCGGTGCCGCGGTGGCGGTCAAGTGGCCGAACGATTTGATCGTCGCCGATCGTAAGGCCGGCGGCGTGATAGCCGAGGCGGCGTGGTCCAATACGCGGCCCAAGTATATCGTATTGGGGATCGGCGTGAACGTACACCAGAAAACGGCCGACTTCCCAGCCGCCTTGCGGGGCGTGGCGATAGCGCTCGACGCGGCTGCCGGCCGCACGCTATCACGACTCGAGCTTGCCGATCGGATCATCGACGAGGTGGAGATCTCCTGCCTGAACCCGCCGGAGATCCTCGATCGCGAGTTCCTGCGGCGGTTCGACGATTATGACTGGCTGAGGGACCGGCGCTGCTCGATCGATTCGGTGGGCTCGACGCCGCTGCTGGGCACGGCGGTGGGGATCGCGCCCGATGGCGCTCTCCTCTTCCGACCCGATCGAGGCGCGCTCCAGCGAGTGACCGCCGGCCACGTGCAGGTTGAGGAGCTTCCTACCCCGGACTTCTGAGATGAGCGAGATACTGCTGGCCGTCGACGTGGGAAACACAGAGACCGTCTTGGGCCTCTTCCGCGGCCGCGAACTGGTCCGCCACTGGCGTATCTCCACCGATGTTCGCAAGACGCCCGACGAACTGGCCCACCTGCTCAAGCATCTGGTGGCAGAGCAGGGGGCCGAGTCGGCTGTACGCGGCGTCATCGGCTCGGTAGTACCGGCCCTAGACCCGATTATCACAAGGGCCTTCCGGCGAGCCTTCGGCAGCGAGCCTCGACTGATCAATGACCCCGCAACCCTGGTGGAAGACGGTGGGTTGCTGCCCATCCGCCTGGATGTGGACGAGCCCCACACGGTCGGCGCCGATCGCATGCTCAACACCTTGGCTGCAAGCGAGCTCTACGGGGTCGACGTCATCACCGTCGATCTGGGCACCGCCACCACCTTCGACTGCATCACCGGGGACGGTATCTTCATGGGTGGCGTTATCGCACCCGGACCTCGGGCCGGGATCGAGGGCCTCGCCCATACCGCCAGCAAACTGCCTTACATCGACCTCGTGCCTCCCGACATTATTGTCGGGCGCCGGACCGACGATTGCCTACGCTCCGGTTGTTTCTACGCTATCGTGGATGCGATCGACGGAATGGTCAGGAGGATCAAAGAAGAATGGGAGCGACCCGGCGCCATGGTGCTCGCCACCGGCGGCCTGGCCGCCTTGATCGCTCCCCACTGTCAAACCGTTGATGCCGTCGAGCCCTATCTGACTCTCTACGGCCTCGCCATCGCCGATCGGATGCTCGGCGCGGCGGTTATCGACTAACAGGCCGACGCCCTCCGGGTCAAGCGACCCGCCGGACCTTCGATCGTATCTTCTCTAGCGCCCGGTCCGCGGTTTCCGGGCTGATCAGCTTCACGATGAAGTAGATCACGGCCAGGAAGAACGCCAGCTTGATGATGGTCACCAGGAGCGCCGTCAGTAGGCTGAGGATCGGCACCAGCAGCGCTGAAGCTACCGCCAGGGCCACCAAGCCCCCCGCCAGCAAAGCTCCCAGCCTGAACATCCCTCTTAGCATTCTTCTCTCCCCTCCTATCAGTGAATCGGCGAACCGCGGCGCCTCCCCCCGGATAGTGGGGAAGCCTCGCCTCTCCAACCTAACGTACGGGCCGGAGCGGGAAAAGGTTTCAGGTCACGCAATTCCGGCGCCGGGCCCTCCGGGACCGGCCACAACTGCAGGCTGCGGGGCGCTTTTCTGCCAGCTTGACAGGCCACCCCCTCTTTACATATGGCACGTTTAATGCCATCCTCCCGGGCTAGCTAGCGGAGCAAACCCGGTGGAACGCCTACAGCCGCACGTCGGCCCATGCAGGAGGGGCCGGGTGTCTCCGGTATATTGCGATTCACGACAATACCAGGGTTCGAGAGAGGAGGAAACCACTCATGCAGATCAAGCCCCTCGCCGATCGAGTTGTGGTCAAACCGCTCGAAGAGACGGAGCAGATGAAGGGCGGCCTATACATCCCGGACACCGCCAAAGAGAAGCCCCAGCAGGGTGAAGTGGTGGCGATCGGGCCCGGCCGAGTCAGTGACGAGGGCACGCGGATCGAGGTCGAGCTGAAGACGGGCGACCGCGTGATCTACGGGAAGTACAGCGGCACCGAGGTGACCCTTGACAACGAGGAGTATCTGATCCTGCGAGAGTCGGACGTTCTGGCTATCGTTTCGAACGGCAAGAAGAAATGAAGCACGCTGTGAGGCTCGCCGCCTGGCAGTGGCTGGTGCGGGTGGCGACCTCCGCGTTCAAGGTGCTCGAACAACGTAGGAACGAATTCGCGAGTAGGAGCGCCCAAAACAGATGTGCGGGCGCTACTAGAGTGGTAACAGGATAAGCAGGAGGTTTGGCAAGATGGCGAAGTTGCTTGAATT
Source organism: Gemmatimonadales bacterium (assembly GCA_050053635.1). Taxonomy (GTDB): domain Bacteria; phylum Gemmatimonadota; class Gemmatimonadetes; order Palauibacterales; family KS3-K002. The sequence continues at coordinate 5,267 of JASFTI010000030.1, read as the reverse complement.
CGACGCCCAGGCAAGGAGCAAGCTCAAGATCGGAGTCGACCAGCTGGCCAGAGCGGTCAAGGTCACGCTCGGCCCTAAGGGGCGAAACGTAGTTCTCGAGAAGAAATTCGGCAGCCCGACGATCACCAAGGACGGTGTCACCGTCGCGAAGGAGATCGAGCTCGAGGAGCCTGTCGAAAACATGGGTGCCCAGATGGTCCGTGAGGTGGCCAGCAAGACGAGCGATGTCGCGGGCGATGGCACGACCACGGCGACCGTCATCGCTCAGGCGATCTACAACCAGGGTCTCAAGGCCGTGACAGGCGGCGTCAACCCGATGGCGCTGAAGCGCGGGATCGACAGAGCCGTCGATACCGTCGTCGAGCAGCTGAAGGAAGTCTCGGTCGAGACCAAGGGCAAGAAGGAGATCGCCCAGGTCGGTGCCATCTCGGCGAACAATGACGAGGAGATCGGGAACATTATCGCCGAGGCGATGGAAAAGGTTGGCAAGGACGGCGTAATTACGGTCGAGGAAGCGCGCGGCATGGAGACCGAGCTGGAGACGGTCGAGGGCATGCAGTTCGACCGCGGTTATCTCTCGCCCTACTTCGTGACCGACCCTGAGAAGATGGAGGCTGACCTCGAGGACGCCTACATCCTGATCCACGACAAGAAGATCTCGACCATGAAGGACCTGCTGCCGGTCCTCGAAAAGGTCGCGCAGACGGGCAAGGCGCTGCTGATCATCGCCGAGGACATCGAGGGCGAAGCACTGGCCACCCTGGTCGTCAACAAGTTGCGTGGCACACTCAAGGTCTGCGCCGTCAAGGCGCCCGGCTTCGGCGATCGGCGTAAGCAGATGCTGCAGGACATCTCTATCGTCGCCGCCGGTCAGGTGATCAGCGAAGAGGTCGGCTTCAAGCTCGAGAACGCCGTGATCGGCGACCTCGGACAGGCGAAGCGGGTCGTAGTCGACAAAGACTCGACCACGATCATCGACGGCGCCGGCACCGAGGAGCAAATCCAGGGTCGGATCCAGGAGATCAAGACCGCGATCGACAAGTCGACGTCCGACTACGATCGCGAGAAGCTTCAGGAACGGCTCGCCAAGTTGGCCGGTGGTGTGGCGGTCATCAACGTTGGCGCACCCACCGAGACCGAGATGAAGGAGAAGAAGGCTCGCGTCGAGGACGCGCTCCATGCAACCCGCGCCGCGGTGGAAGAGGGGATCGTCCCCGGCGGCGGCGTCGCCCTGCTCTGGAGCCAGAAGGCGCTCGACGAGTTGAAGCTGAAGAACCACGATGAGCAGATCGGCATCGAGATCGTGCGGCGCGCCATCGAGGAACCGACGCGCCAGATAGCGGACAACGCCGGTCAGGAGGGCTCGCTTGTCGTGGAGCGCATCCGCGAGAAGAACGAGCTCAACTACGGCTACAACGCGTGGACCGACAAGTACGAGGATCTGGTGAAGTCGGGCGTCATCGACCCGACCAAGGTGACGCGCTCGGCGCTACAGAACGCCGCGTCCATCGCCAGTCTCCTCCTCACCACCGAGGCGGTGGTCGTAGAGAAGAAGGAGAAGGAAGAGCCGATGCCGACTCCTGGTCCCGACATGGGCGGCATGTACTAAGCGCCTAGGACGACGGCGGCAAATGGGGCCCGGCCGGTTGGTCGGGCCTCCTCTTTTTTGTTGACGCTCCCATGACGGAAAGTTCCAAATTGGGGAATAACGAACCGGTCGGTAATTCCCAATTGCCATTTCGACATTCCCCACGATTTGCTGGCTCCGGGCACCCCGGCTAGATTTCGCACATGTTCCCGCGCTTGGCCCGTATCACTACCCTCTCCGGAGGAGCATGAGGCTGTGTCCGTCTGTGTACACTGTGCCACGCCTCTTCCTGACGGCAGCCAGTTCTGCCTCCAGTGCGGCACGCCCGTGCCGGGCCGCAAGCCGGACGATCCTACCTTCACGCCGCAGGGCCGTGAGATCTACGAGCGGCTGAAGGAGGCGACCGAGGGCAAGTACGAGATTGTCCGGGAGCTTGGCCGCGGCGGGATGGCCGTCGTCTTCCTGGGCTACCAGAAGTCGCTCGACCGTCAGGTCGCCATCAAGGTGCTGCTCCCGCTGCTCGGCTATGATCCCGAGATCGTCGAGCGTTTCACCCGAGAGGCGCGCACCCAGGGCAAGCTCGACCACCCCAACATCATCCAGGTCTACGAGATCTACAACGAGGGGGGGCTGACCTTCTTCACCGTCCCCTACATAAGCGGGGACAGCATGCGCGTCTTCCTGCGGGACTACCCGCAGCCACCCCTCGAAAAGGTCTTCCGCTACCTGACGCAGGCGGCGGACGCTCTCGCCTACGCTCACCGCCGCGGCGTTGTCCATCGCGATGTTAAGCCGGACAACATCCTCGTCGATAGGGAACGCGATCGAGTCATCCTCACGGACTTCGGAATCGCCAAAGCCCTCAGCGCCGAAAAGACGCTGACCACGCCGGGCGATCTCCTGGGTACCCCGCAGTACATGTCGCCGGAGCAGGGTGAGGGACGGCACGATCTAGACGGGCGAGCCGATCAGTACTCGCTCGGCCTGATCGGTTACGAGATGCTCGCCGGCCGCCGGCCCTTCCTGGCGGATAACCTGGCGGAGCTGATGTACAAGCACCGCTTCGAGGAACCGCCCAGCCTGGACGATCTCCGACCCGACGCGCCGCGCCATCTGCGCGAGGCGATCCAGCGGGCCATCAGCAAGGACCGCGATGAGCGCTTCCCGACCATGGACGCCTTGCTGACTACGCTGGAGGGACCGTGGGAGGTCGAGGTGGCGGAGGAGGACGAGGAGGGCCGGACGGAGCCGATGCCGCCCCCAGGCAGCGAGGCCACCACCGTGCGCGTGCCCACGCCGCCGGGCACCCCGCGGCCGGCGGCCGTGGACGATACGGCTCCGGAGACAGCGGAACCTCCGGCCGAGCTCGAGCCGACCGTGAAGACGCCGGAGCCTTGGGAAGCTGCCGACGAGCCGACGCTGAAGACGCCGGAGCCGCAGGCGACCCCCCTCGGCGAGCCCCCGGCCGAGGCGAAGGAGCCCGAGCAACCGTGGGCAGTCTCGGGCGCTCCGCCTTGGGAGACCCCTGCAGCGGCGGCGGCCGACGCCGAGGCTGCGGCAGAGGCGCCGATAGCGCCGCTCCTGGGAGAGGCCCGGAAGACCGGTGTGCCGCGTGCCCTGCTGTACGGCGGTGGAGCTGCGGTGGTCGCTGTCGTAGCCGCTTTCCTCATCTTCGGGCCCCTGGGATCGGGAGGCGAGTCGCTACCGACGGGGCCGGTGGCGCCGGAGGAGACCGGCGCGACCGCCGCGCTCGGCGAGGGCACGACCGAGCCGGTCACAGAGGAGACGACGACCGGCGCCGTCCCCGGCGAAGAGGAGAGCCCGGGTGCGGGCGACGAGTCGTTGGCGGAGGCCACGGAGCCCGCTGTCAGGGAAAGGCCAAGCGACCGGCCCAGCCCGCCGCCGGTCATCGGTGACACGCCGCCGGAGGTGCCGACGAGCGCGGATGCTAGGGCGGTAAGCGCGATGGATGGTGCCTACCGCTGGCGGAACGCAGCCATTTCCGCTGGCGTGGCCGAGGCGTCGCTTCTCGAGCTGGACCGACAGATGGACCAGGCCAATACGCTCATAGTGGCCGGGCAGTACAGCGCAGCCCGTTCCGTCTACTCGGGCCTCGTTCCGGAGTACATGGCCTTTGCTGAAGCAGCGGCGCCTGTTGAGGCGGCCGAGGAAGAGCAGCCCCAGCCGGTTGTGGATGAGACGGTGCGCGTCCAGGCCAACGAGGCTCGGACGCAGGTGAGTACGCAGCGAGGATCGGCGGTTCAGGCTGGCGCCGCCGGCTTCCTCAATGCCGAGTTGCAGCGGATCGATGCCCGCCGGAGCGAGGCGGAGCGGGCGTTCAACGAGGGTCGCTACGCGGACGCGCGCGACGGCTTCGAGCCTCTCGTTGCCGAGTATGAGCGGCTGGCCAATCGGGCGACGCGTCTGAGTGCCCAGCTGACGGCGGTCAAGGACTCCATGCAAGTTGAGAGTCAAGCCGCACTCGACGCCGGCGCCCAAGAATACGCGGCCGACGGCTGGAATGCGGCGGAGGGGCTCCGGCAACGGGCCGAGCGGCAAGAAGCGAACGGTGCCCTGGCGGCTGCAGCGCCGCTATACGGGCAGGCCCGCGACGCCTACGCTCGCGCCGTCGAGGAAGCGGTGGCAGCCGCGGCCGCCGCAGAGGCTGCGGCGGCGGAGGTGCCGGTCGAGCAACCGCCGGCCGAGGAAGAGCCCGCAACGGTTCCAGCCGACGTCGCGATTAGAGGCTTGATCGAGGCGTTCAGGCAGTCCTTCGAGCAGGAGGACCTGGAGCGCATGGCCCGGGAGGCCTATAGGGCGGCGGAGGTTCCCGGCAGGGATGCCAGTTTCCTCAGGAGCGCCTTCTTCGACCGCGCGGAAGACCTCCGCGCCCAGACGCAGATCCGTAGGCTGCAAGTGTCAGATGACGGGAATACGGCGACCGCCGACGTCGAATTCAACACCACCTTCAGGCAAGCCCGAATGGGGACCCGCGGGAGCCTGGACGTGACGTTCCGGATGCGGTTCGTACTCGACGCCGGCGGTTGGCGGCTGGAGCGCGCCGAGCGTCGTTAGCCCCCGAAGCTGAATTCGAGACCCGCGTTGACCAGCAGGTCGTTCTGCCACTTGGACTCGAGATCGCCTTCCTCGAACTTATAGACGTAGTCGCGCACATCGCCGCGCAGCCACACGCCTCTGGCTACCCCGTACTTCAGCCCGAACCCCCAGGTGCCCGCTACGTTGCTCGTGCTCTCGAACACATCACCGGCATCTCCGCCCCGACTCACGAAGCCGACACCGACGGAAACGAACACGACCAGCGGTTCCAACGGCGGCCTGATCAGGCCGTACACAAAATTCACGCTGCCCAAGAAAACGTTGGTGTCGAACTTTATCGGCTCATCTGGCGAGATCAGGTTCACGACCTGCGGTGGCCCCGGATCGATGATCGGGATCAACAGGTCCAACTCCATGTCGCTGAGCACGTAAGCGGCCTCGGCCTCGAAGCCGATCCGCTGGCTCGGCCACACCGTGAGTCGCCCGCCAAAGTTAATAGCGGTCTTCTGGCTGAACGTGGCCGCCACGTCCCCGCCGTCGAAACCCGGTATCTCACCTGGTCCAAAGAAGAAAATGCCCCCCGCGAGGTCGGATGCGGGGAGGTACACCCCGCCGAAGCCGC